>JAJTBQ010000194.1 GCA_021286835.1 Thiomonas sp. | reverse complement strand
GCCATCACCTCGCTCGCATGCGTGCCCGGCTCGGTTTGCAGGTACTCGTCCAGCAGGGCCTGCGCCTGCCCCGCTTCGCCCAGCAGCACATCGAGCGTGGGCAGATCGGTGTCCCATTCGATCAGGGTCGGCACCGCGCCGAATCGGCGCAAGGCGTGGGCATAGGCCAGCCATACCGGCAGCGAGACCACGCTGGCATGGTCGTCGATGACCAGTCCGTTCTGCGCACTGTGGCCCGCGAGATGGATCTCGCCCACCAGTCCGGCAGGCGCCGTGGCGGCCAGTTCATCCAGCCAGTCGGTCACGCTCTGCACGGGGTCTTGCCTGCCGGCATTCTTGGCATTGACCATGAGGTTGTTCACATCGAGCAGAAGGCCGCAGCCCGTGCGTCGTCCGAGTTCGGCAAAAAATTCGGGCTCGGTGAAATCGGCCTCGGCGAAGTCGAGATAGCTGCTCAGGTTCTCGACCAGAATGGGACGGCGCAGACGCTCCTGCACCTGCTGCACATGGCGTGCGAAGATGTCGAGCGAGCCACGGGTGAAGGCTACCGGCAGCAGATCATTGGCATGCACCACACCGCGCGAGGCCCAGGGCGCGCGGGCGAAGCAGGCATGATCGGAAACGCGCACCGGCGCGATGCGCTCGACCAGATCGGCCAGACGATCGAGATGCGTCGCATCGAGCCCGCAGGCCGAACCCAGCGCCAGACCCACGCCGTGCAGGCTGACGGCATGATCCTGCCGCACCCGCTGCAGCACCTGCGCCGCGGCGTCGTGGGGATTGAAGAAATTCTCGGAGTGCACTTCGACGAAGCCCACGCGGGGCTGCATCGCGTGAAACGCGCTGTAATGGGGCTGGCGCAGGCCGATGCCCGCGCCAGCCGTGTCAGGGAGGGTCATGACTTGTCTCCTGGTCACAGTGGCGGCGTTTGTCGACGGGCATGGCGTCGGCAAACGCCGCCGCGCGAGCTCACATGCTCATCTTCTTGGCCATTTTTTCTTCGAACATCTTGACCTCGGCAGGGTTCTTCAACAGCGCCTTGGCCTGTTCCATGTTCAGGCCTCCCATCTCCTTGCAGGTGCCCGTGGGCTTGACCGCGAAATCACCCGGGTCATAGCTGGTGGTGCTCGTGCCCTTGCACGAATGCAGGCCGGAAATGCCCGCGCAATCGTTCTGGCCAGCCTTGGCGATGCCGAAGCATTTGTCCATGCTCTGAGCCTGCGCGGCGGGCACGAGCGACAGCGCGCCCATGGCCAGCAGGGAAGCGGCGGCGGTATGGAGGACTTGGCGTTTGTTCATGGTGAATCTCCTGAAAGTGTGGAAGGCGACGGCAGACGGTCTGCCTGCTCAAACCCGGTCAACAAGACGTCCGGGCTGCTTCTTGGTCGTCTTGCGGCGTCGTTCCTGACAGTCCAAAACCTGGTGGAAACCCGCATGCCGCGTGCCAGCGCAGGGTCGAAGGCTGTGGAAGAATGCGCGGGCTTCGATGAACCGCGCGCACCGGCCCGGTCGCCGTATCGTCCGCTCCGCCTCCGCCATGTCCGATTCCCTGCCGCTTGCCGATCTGCACGGACGCCTCCACGCCCTGCGCCCCACGCTGCTGCGCCTGGCGCAATTGCAACTGCGCAATGCGGCCTGGGCCGAAGATGCGGTCTCGGAGACTTTGCTGGCCGCCCTCGAAGGCGCGTCGCGCTTTGCCGGCCAGTCTCAGCTCAAGACCTGGGTGGTGGGCATCCTCAAGCACAAGGTGCTCGACCAGCTCCGCCTGCGTCAGCGCGAGGTGGCGTATGACACCGATGACGAGGGCGAGGTGATCGACGATCTGGTGTTCGCCCCCGACGGCCACTTCCGCACGCCGCCGCAGACCTGGCAGAGCCCGTCGGACATGCTGCAGCAGCGCCAGTTCTTCGAGGTGCTCGAGGCCTGCATGGAGGCGCTGCCCGGCCAGATCGGCCGCGTGTTCCTGATGCGCGAATGGCTGGAGCTCGACACCGACGCCATCTGTCAGGAATTGCGTCTTTCCTCGACCAATGTCTGGACCATGCTGCACCGCGCCCGCATGCGTCTGCGCGAATGCCTGCAACTCAACTGGTTCGGGAACCCAGCCAAGTGAACTACCCTTTCCGTCGCACCTGCCGAGAAGTCGCCGCGCTCATCCTGGCGCGGGAAGATCGCGCGCTCGAATGCCCGGAGCGTCTGGCCGTGCGCATCCATTTCCTGGTCTGCAAGGCCTGTCCCCGTTTCGAGCAGGAGGTGCAGACCATGCGCGCCGCGCTGGGAAACTGGCGGAACTATCGCAGCAGCGACGAGGGTTGAGTCGGGCGGGTCGGAATCAACCCAGCCGCAGCATGACAGCGCCCGCAGCGATGAGCGCAAGCGCGATCCAGCCATGCAGATGGGGCCGTTCGTGCAGGAAAATCCAGGCCAGCAACACACCGAACAACATGGCCGTCTCACGCAGCGCCGCGACCTGCGCCACAGGCGCCACGGTCATGGCCCACAGCGCCAGGGCATACGAGCCCAGACTGCTGGCTCCGCCGCCCAGACCGCGCAGAACGGGACGCAGGCTGGCCCGCCACCTAGATGCCGCGCCGTCCCTGGGCAAAGGCCTATCCAGGGCGAGAAGCGCCGTCAAGCCGCGGCGTCGAAGCAGCCAGGCCAGGGTGGGCAAGGCGGTCAGCGGAAAAGTCCACAAGGCATAGGCCATGGGTGCCCCGGAGACGCGGGCTCCGGCGGCGTCGTTCAGGGTATAGGCCGCGATGACCGCCGCGTTGAGCAAGGCATAGCCCACGGCCGAAGATTCGCCGGGCAGAAGCCGCACCCGCATGAGCAGCACGCCCAGGCCCACCATGCCCACACCGGCCACCGCCGGCAAGGTCAAGGGCTCCTGGAACAGCCAGACCGCCGCCAGCAGCACCAGTAAAGGCGCCGCGCCGCGCATGAGTGGATAGCTGACCGCGACGCGAGCCCGGGCATAGGCTGCAGCCAGCAGGCCGAAATAAACCACATGCAGGATCGCCGTGATCGCCAGATGCGGCCAGGCCGCCGGGGCGGGTTGCCGCATGAAGGGCAGAACAGCCGCCGCCACAATGCTGCCACCCGCGACGAGCCGGGCGGTCTCCATGCGCCGGTCGGTGCCGCTGCGAATCGCCACATTCCAGCTGGCGTGCAGCAGCGCACCGGCGATCACGGCCAAGTAGGCCAGCGTGGGGAATTCGGTTTGCATCGGGAGTGAGGACGCTGGTTCAGGCGCGATGGGCACCCACGCCGTGCGATGGGACGAAAGTCAGCAGTCGCTGCGGGCAACGACCGGGCAGCCGCCGCCAACGTGCCGAATCAGGGCGTAGAGCGCTGGTCTGCCGCGCCTTCGCCGCGCTCGTCGCCTGAAGTCTGGTCAGGCTGGGGCGGAGCATCGGGCGCGCCGCTCTCGGATTTGTTGGCCTTGCGCTGCAGCTTTTCCTGCTTTTTGCGCTCTTTGGCCAGCTCTTTCTGGCGTTTCTCGTAGGAGTAATTCGGCTTGACCAATGGGATTCCTGGTGAAAGGGGAAAAGATGCGGCGCGTCTTGAGACAACGTCGCGGCACAGGGCGGTAAGACCACATGCTATCGGGGATGCGGCCACGCCGCGCCGGATCAGGCACCGGGCGCGGGTTCGCCGTCCTGCGTCTCACCGTCAGCACCGAGACGGTGGTGCGCGGCCAGCCGCATGACGCGTTCGATCTCCGCATCGCGAATGCCGATGTCACGCAACGCGTACGCGGTACGCGCGACGTAATCGAAGGTCGTGCCGTAGCGGCCGCGGCAGGTTCGCAGAATGTCGACCAGTTGCCCGTCGTCGAGGGTGCCGGTATAGCTCGGGCTGCTGGTCGCCAGGGTGAAGGCCAGCGCCTGCACCGCGCCCTGCGGGGTGCGGCAGGCCAGCCAGCGGGGGTCGTAGACCGCGCGAGGCATTTCGCGCTTCCACAACTGGCGCAATTCGCGCTCGGCCCGATGCCCCGGCACACGCAAGGCAATACCGCTGCAGGAACCGCCCGCCATCAGCGCGAACACCAGACCCGGCGCGTCTTCCGTGCCACGGTTGATGCGCGACCACATGCGCAGCGTGCGCCGCCAGCCCCAGACGCGCGCGGCACGCACTTCGTCGTGCGCCACCTCCGGGTTCCAGATGAGCGATCCGTAACCGAATACCCAGAGATCGCCATCGGGCCGGGTTGCCAGCGTGGCCTCCAGCATGTCCTGCGGATCCCGCCCCGGGAATTGGGGCAGGCCATGATCGTCATCGGCTTCGCGCATCATCTCCGCATTGTGCAAAAAACCGGC
>JAJTBQ010000193.1 GCA_021286835.1 Thiomonas sp. | reverse complement strand
CGGAAGTCGGCGCCAACTACATGATCAACCCGACCATGTCGGCCGGCATCAGCCTCTACGGCAACGGCGGCATGAACTCGGGCTACAGCACCATCGATCAGACCACAGGCCTGATGAACGGTGCCGGCGTCGATCTGCAGCAGATGTTCATTGCACCCAGCTTCGCTTGGCGCATCACGCCCACCCAAACAATCGGTGTGGCTGTGAATCTGGTTCGCCAAACGTTCCGTGCGAATGGTTTGAACAACTTTGCCCAAGCCTCCTCTCATCCCGAGAGTCTGACGAATCCTCCAGGCCATGATTCATCTAACGGCGTAGGTGTGCGCATCGGCTGGATTGGCGAGTTAGCCCCCGGTTTTTCCTTGGGCGCCACGTACCAGCCGAAAACCCATATGAGCAAGTTCAGCAAGTACAGCGGCCTATTTGCAGACGGCGGCAGCTTCGATATTCCGGCGAACTACGGTATCGGCTTTGCCTGGAAACCAACAGGTCAGTTGACTGTGGCTGGTGACGTCGAGCGCATTCTCTACAGCGGCGTAAGTGCGATCGGCAACACTTCTACTTCTTTCTGCAGCCCGCAAACCTACCCGAATTGCGCTCTGCTTGGCGCCCCCAACGGACCTGGCTTTGGTTGGAAAGACATCACCGTGGTGAAGGTGGGCGTGGCCTATGCCGTCAACCAAGCGCTGACGGTACGTGCTGGCTGGAACCACAGCGACAACCCCGTAACCTCCGAAAACGTGTTCTTCAACACCATCGCACCGGGCGTCGTGAAAGATCACCTGACTCTGGGCATGACCTATGCGCTGAGCAACAGCATGGAAATCTCGGCCGACTACATTCACGCCTTCAAGAACACTGTGAACGGGCAGGCATCCAATGGTCAGCCCGAAGCTCTCAGCATGTCTCAGAACACCCTGGGTGTCTCGGTGGGTTGGAAGTTCTGATCCTTCCCGCCTCGGAAAAACCGCAGCTCCGGCTGCGGTTTTTTTATGCTCTCAGCATCCGCACAGGCGACCTGTTCGCCGACAATTCGAGCCATGCTGCCCTGTTATGTCCTGCTAGACCTCGAAACCACCGGCGCCAATCCCATCCACGACCGCATCACCGAGGTCGCGGCCATGCGAATCGAGCATGGGAAGGTTGTGACGAAGTGGAGCAGCCTGATCGATCCGGGACAGCGCATTCCGCCGTTCATCCAGCAGCTCACCGGCATAAGCGATGCCATGGTGGCCGGCGCTCCGGCTTTCGGCGATGTGCTGCCCGAGCTGGCGACCTTGTTGAATGGCGCGGTGCTCGTGGCGCACAACGTGCGGTTCGACCATGGCTTTCTGAAGCAGGCCGCCGCACGCGAAGGGGTCGATCTCCGGGTGAAGACTCTGTGCACGGTGCGACTGTCGCGCAAGCTCTACCCGCAGGCGCGGGGGCATGGGCTGGATGCCATCATGCGTCGCCACGGACTGCACACCACGGCACGGCATCGGGCCATGGGCGACGTCGAGGTGCTGCATCAGTGGCTGGACATCGCTCAAACAGAACTCGGCTCTGCTGCGGTAGAGACCGCAGCGCAGGCGCTGTTGCGTGGCAGCGCCTGCCTGCCGCCGCACCTCGAAACGCCGATGGACGAGATTCCCGACTCGCCTGGGGTCTATCTGTTCTTCGGCGAGGGCGACATGCCGCTTTACATCGGCAAGAGTGTGCGTCTGCGCAGCCGGGTGCTCTCGCACTTTCAGTCGGATCACCGCGATGCGCGCGAACTCCGTCTGGTCCAGGAGGTACGGCGGGTGGAATGGCAGGAGACGGCCGGCGAGTTCGGCGCCCTGCTTCTGGAAATGCGGCTCATCAAGGAACGGCAGCCCCTGATGAATCGCCAGCTGCGCCGTGAACGCCAGCTCTGCTCATGGCAGCTGAGCGACGACGCCGAGGCGCGGCCGTTGCTTCGCCTGGTGCGCGACGATGCACTCGATCCGCGCCTGTTCTCCCGGCTCTACGGCTGCTATCGCAGCAAGCGACAGGCCGTCGAGGAACTGCGCAAGCTCGCCGAGCGTCATGCGCTGTGCCTTCAGACCCTGGGCCTGGAGTCGGGCAAGGGCCGCTGCTTTGCGCAGCAGATGGGGCTATGCAAAGGGGTGTGCTGCGGGCTTGAACCGCAGCAGCGGCATTACGCTCGTCTGCAACTGGCCCTTGCCACCGACCGGCTGCGCACCTGGCCCTATGTCGGGCCCATTGGACTGCGCGAGCACAGCCCGGCGCACGACCGCACCGATGTGCATGTGTTCGACCAGTGGCGGTATCTCGGTACGGCGCGCAGCGAGCCCGATCTGGAGGCGTTGATGGAGGGCCGACGCGGGGCGGAGACCGGTGGTTTCGACCTGGACCTCTATCGTCTGCTGCTGGGCCGGCTGATGGGCACCAAGGGCCCGCCGCCCGATCTGATCCGCCTGGGGTGAGCCGCGATGGCTCAGCCGTGTTCCTTGGCGTGATTGATGGAGTATTTCGGAATCTCGACGGTCACGTCCTCGTCGGCAAGGATGGCCTGACAGGATAGACGCGACGTGGGCTCCAGCCCCCAGGCGCGGTCGAGCAGATCTTCCTCGCTCTCGTCGAGCTCGCCCAGACTGTCAAAACCCTTGCGCACGACCACATGACAGGTGGTGCAGGCGCATTGAAGATCGCAGGCGTGTTCGATCGGCACCCCGTTCTCCAGCAGGGCTTCGCAGATCGACGTTCCGCGGCCGGCACTGACCTGTTTGCCTTGCGGACAGTATTCGGGATGCGGCAGAACCGTGATGATGGGCATGGTGCGAATGAGGTGAGAACGTCAGGGTGTCACGGCGTTGTATTCGATGGCGTGTCGGCGAGTTGCGCGATGCGGTCGACGGACTGGCCCGCCAGGGCACGCTGAATGCTGCGGTTCATGCGGCGCTCCGCAAACGCATCGGTCTGCCGTGTCAACGCGTCGGTGGCCTGGCGGATCTGCTCGATGTCGCCACCCTGCTCGGCTCGCGCCAGAGCCGCCATGCCGGCGTGAATCTGCGCATCCTCCTCGGCCGTCAGCAGATCGCGATCGAACTGCATGGCGGTTCGCGTTGCGGCCAGCAGAGCCTGTGCATCCACCCGCGCTTCCTGCAACATGCGCGCGTCGCGGTCGTCCTGGGCGTGGGCCACGCTGTCTTGCAGCATTTGCGCGATCTGCGCGTCATCCAGGCCATAGGCGGGCTTGACCTGCACCTGGGCCTGCACGCCGGTGGTGAGTTCCTGCGCGCTGACTTCGAGCAGGCCATCGGCATCGACGGCAAAGGTCACGCGGATGCGCGCCGCGCCCGCCACCATGGGCGGAATGCCGCGTAGTTCGAACCGCGCCAGCGAGCGGCAGTCGCTCACCAATTCGCGCTCGCCTTGCACCACGTGGATGGCCATGGCGGTCTGCCCGTCGCGAAAGGTGGTGAAGTCTTGCGAGCGCGCCTGGGGAATGGTGCTGTTGCGCGGCAGAATGTGCTCGACCAGTCCGCCCATGGTCTCGACGCCGAGCGACAGGGCGATGACGTCGAGCAGCAGCACATCGTCGGCCCCGGCATTGCCCGCCAGCGCATGGGCCTGGATGGCGGCCCCGAGTGCCACCACCTGATCGGGGTCGAGGTCGGTCAGGGGCGCCTTGCCCATGGCGCGTTCGACCGCGCTGCGAATCATGGGCATGCGCGTGGCGCCTCCAACGAGCACCACGCCCTGCACGTCTGACGCGCTCACTTGCGCGTCGCTCAATGCGCGCCGCAGCAGGACGAGGGTGCGTTGCACGAGGTCGGCGCTGGCCCTCTCGAAATCCGCGCGTTGCAAGGTGCCGGTGTGAGGCGACCGGCTGGGCAATGCCACGGTGTACGAAACGGCATCGGCCTCGCTCAAGGCTTCCTTGGCCTGACGGGCGGCCATGCGCCACTGCCGCTGCTCACTTGCCGACAACTCGGGATCCCCGGCCTGGTGTCGCATCAGGGTTTCGAGGCGAAGGTCGAAATCGTCGCCACCGAGGGCCGTGTCGCCGCTGGTGGCGACGACCTCGAAAACGCCCTTGGTCAGCCGCAGCACGGAAAGATCGAAAGTGCCGCCGCCAAGGTCGTAAATGACATAGAGGCCTTCGACGCCATGATCGAGCCCGTAGGCCAGCGCCGCAGCAGTGGGCTCGTTGATCAGGCGCAGCACATGCAGACCCGCAAGTTGCGCCGCATCCTTGGTTGCCTGGCGCTGCGCATCGTCGAAGTAGGCCGGCACGGTGATCACCGCGCCGATCAGTTCTCCACCCAGCGTGTCTTCGGCGCGCCAGCGCAGTACGCGCAG
>JAJTBQ010000005.1 GCA_021286835.1 Thiomonas sp. | reverse complement strand
GGCAGGCGTACGAGTTCGATGACGATGATGGACAGGTTGTCGCCGCGTCCGCCCGCGCGCGTGCGGGCCTTGTCGATGAGGTACTGACAGCATTCGCGCGCCTGAAGCTTGGACGTGGCGATCTCCAGGTCCTGATCGGTGAAATAGTGCCAGACCCCGTCGCTGCACAGCATGAGCACGTCGCCTGGCATCAGCGAGCTTTCCTCGACGGGCTTGAGCGGCAACTCCGACATGCCCAGGCTGCAGGTCAGCACGTTGCTCATGGGATGGTTGCGGGCCTTGGCTTCGGTGATCTCGCCCTTGTCGACCAGGGTCTGGACGTAGGAGTCGTCCTTGGATCGCAGCAGCAGCCGGTCCTCGCGGAAGATGTAGAGTCGGCTGTCGCCCACATGCGACCAGTAGCAGCGGCCCTCGTCGGCATGAAAAAGCGCGCAGACGATGGTGGAATGCGGCTCCTGTTCGGTGGACAGGGCCGTGAGCCGGATCATGCTGTGACTTTCCTGCACGATCTGCTGCAGCAGCGCATGGGGGTCGTCGCTGTCGGGGTGATAGCGCTCGAACAGCTGTTGCGCGGTCAGCATCACCTGGTCGGCGGCCTTGCGGCCACCGCTCTTGCCGCCCATGCCGTCGGCGATCACCGCCAGCACACAGCCTTGCACACGCGGGTGAGGAATGACGCGCAGCTGATCCTGCTGATAGGGGCGATCGCCTTTGTGCAGACCGCTTGCCGCGCTCAGCCGCCAACGGGTTTCCGCCTGGTGCTGAACCGGCTTGGGCAGCGGCGGCAATCGGGAAGGCGGGTAGTGGTCGGTGGGGTCCATAGAATCGGCTGATGAGCCTGGGCGCGGCGGACGTGTCAGATGGGGTGGCGAATCTATGCGGAAGGTGGGTATGGACCAAGAGGTGCTGACACGGGATTCTAGGGGGCGCGCAGCGCCGGGCCCGCGGCGATCCGCCGCGCGCTTGGCAGTCTTTGGGCCCAAGGTCGTCATGGATGGGGTGGTCGGCCTGGCGGCTCGCCGGCGCCCGGGTTCGCATGGCGGCTGATTCCACGGTTTCGCAAGAGGCGCGGTCCGAGTCGGTCACGGCGCTGGCCGAGCATTGCGATGCCTTGTTCTCGCCCGGAAGCCCGCTGCAGACGGAGCTGCCGCAATGGTCCGTGCGGGAGGGCCAGCGCGAGCTGGCCATGGCCGTGGCCGATGCCATCGCCGATCGCGCCATCCTCATGGCCGAGGCCGGCACCGGCACCGGCAAGACCCTGGCCTACCTCATTCCCGCGCTGCTGCATGGCGGGCGCGTGATCATTTCCACGGCCACCCGCAATCTGCAGGATCAGCTCGATCAGAAAGATCTTCCGGCGGCGCGTCGTGCGCTGGGGGCGGCGGTGAGCACCTGCGTGCTCAAGGGCCGTTCCAACTATGTGTGCCTCTACCGCTTGCAGCGTGCCGCGGAGTGGGTGCATGGGCGTCATGCGCATGCGCAGTTGCGGCGCATCGAGCAGTTTGCCCGCAGCGATACGCGCGGTGATCTGTCGGCACTGTCCGGGCTGGAGGAAAACTCGGCGCTCAATTTTCTCGTCACCTCCACGACCGACAACTGCCTGGGGGCCGATTGCCCGGACTACAAGGCCTGCTTCGTGATGAAAGCCCGCCGCGAGGCCCTGGCCTCCGACGTGGTGATCATCAACCACCATCTGTTCTTCGCCGATCTGGCGCTGCGCGGCGAAGGCGTGAACGAATTGCTGCCGACCGCTGACACCCTCATTCTCGACGAGGCCCACCAGCTCGCCGAAATCGGGGTGCAGTTTCTCGGCGCGCGCTGCGGCACGGCGCAGGTCGTCGATCTCAGCCGCGATCTGCTGGCCGCCGGGCTGCAGCATGCCAAGGGCCTGGCCGACTGGCCGACGCACAGCGCATCGCTGGAACGTGCCGCGCGCGATCTGCGTCTGGCGGCGCCGCAGAATCCGGGGCGGCTGAGTCAGTCCCTGGTCCTCGATCTGCCGGGTTGGGATGTGGCCATGCACGATCTCCAGGCCCGCTTGGCGCACACCGCGCAAGTGCTGTCGGCGCATGCCGAGGCGGCCCCCGAATTCGAGCGGCTGATGGATCGCTGCACCGATCTGCACGCCTCATTCTCCCGTTGGCAGACCCAGCCGTCCGATGGCGATGAGGTCGCCGAAGCCGCGCAGGTGCGCTGGGCCGACGTGGGCAGCGCCCATCTGCGTCTGCAGGCGGCGCCGCTGTCGATTGCGCCCGCCTTCGCCGCGCTGCTGGTCCAGCGCAGCCAGGCCTGGATCTTCACCTCGGCGACCTTGAGCGTGGGCGGCAGCTTTCGCCATGCCCGCGCCGCACTGGGGCTGACCCCGGAGCAGGGCGGCTGCGCGCCGGTGGAGGACGGGGTGGCGCCGCGCTGCCGCGAATTGCGCGTGGCCAGTCCGTTCGACTATGCCGAACAAGGGCGGCTGCTGGTCCCCCAGGATCTGCCGCTGCCGAATCAGCCGGGCCATTCGGAGTCGGTGGCGGCGCTCGCGGCCCAGCTTGCCGCCAACAACGGTGGCGGCACCTTCGTGCTCACCACCACGCTGAGAGCCGCCAAGCTGATCGCGCAGAATCTCCGCGCGCTGCTGCCCGGCCGGACGGTGCTGGAACAGTTCGACGAGTCCAAGGCGGCCTTGCTCGACCGATTTGCCAGAACGCCTCAGTCGGTTCTGGTCGGCAGCCAGAGTTTTTGGGAGGGCGTGGATCTGCCCGGTGATCGCCTGACCCTGGTGATCATCGACAAGCTGCCGTTCGCCCCGCCGGACGACCCGTTGACCGCGGCACGTCTCAAGCAGATCGAGGCCGAAGGACGCAGTGGCTTCTCCGACTACAGCATGCCCCAGGCGGCGCTGTCGCTGCAGCAGGGAGCGGGGCGGCTGATTCGCACCGAAAGCGATCGCGGCGTGCTGGTGGTGTGTGATCGCCGCCTGACGGCCACGGGCTGGGGCCGTCAGTTGCTCGCGAGCCTGCCGCCGTTCACGCGGGTGACCCAGACCGCCGATGCGCAGGCCTTCCTGCAGCAGATGCGGTGACCTTGCGTTACCGTGCCTGAGACCGCCCTTACCAGAGCTTCCAGAAAGGCTCGTCGCGCGCGGGCAGACCTTCGGTGAGATAGGTGCTTTGCGGATAGTTCAGCTTGAGCACGCGCTGGGCATCGTCGCGCAACTGGGTCATGCCCAGCTTGCCGTAGGCGTCGACCAGGATGGCCAGGGCCAGTTGATTGGCCGGCGCGTCCTGATAGTGCTCGATGGCGCGCTGGGCCCGGTCGGCGGCGGCCACATAGGCCCCGCGACGGTAATAGAACAACGCGACATGCGTTTCATACTCGGCCAGCGAGTTCACGATGTAGCGCATGCGCTGGCGGGCGTCGGGGGCGTACTTGCTGTCGGGGAAGCGGGTCACGAGCTCTTTGAAACTCTCGAAGGACTGTTTCGCTGCCGCCTGATCGCGCTCGTACAGTTTCTGATCCGACAGGAAGGAGAACCAGCCCTGATCGGTGTTGAAGTTGATCAGGCCCTTCAGATAGAGCACGTAATCGGTGTAGGGGTTGTTGGGGTAGAGCTTGAGAAAGCGATCAGCGGCGGCAAGGGCCTGCGCGCGTTCGCCCTGCTTGTAGTTGCCGTAGGCGATCTCGATCAGCGCCTGCTGCGCCAGCAGTCCGTAGGGGTAGCGCGACTCGAGCTTCTCGTACAGCTTCACACCCTTGTCGGTGTTGCCGCTGTTCATCTCGTCCTTGGCCTCTGCATACAATTTGGCCGACGACCAACCCAGGGTTTCGTCTTTCGTCGGCGAAGTGGCACAGCCCGCAAGTCCCAGCAGCACGGCCGCCGCCGCGGTGCCCATCAATCGCAGCGTCCAGAGACGGTACAGCGCAACACGCATATCAATCACCCAGGGTGGTGTAAAGCTCGCAGATTATAGGGAGCCCTTGCTCGCCCCTCATGACCCCTCCTTCCCCTCATTTCCCCCAACGCACTGCGGCAGAGCCCGAAACCGATCTCGACGAAGACGACGCAGCCGCCACCAGGGTTCTGGAAGCCGTGGTGCCCGAAGCCGATGCCGGGCAGCGCCTGGACAAAGTTCTCGCCGCGCTGTTCAGCCAGTATTCGCGCAGCCGCCTGCAGCAGTGGTGCGACGCGGGGCTGGTCCGCATGGACGGAAAAGTCGCGGGTGTGCGGGACAAGGCGCTGCCAGGCGCGGCCCTGCACATCGCCGTGCCCGATCTGCCGGAAGAGACTGCGTTCGCTCCCGAGGATGTGCCGCTGAACGTGGTGTATGAAGATGCCGATCTGGCCATTCTCAACAAGCCGGCCGGGCTGGTGGTGCACCCGGCGGCGGGCAACTGGAGCGGCACCTTGCTCAACGGGCTGCTGGCCCGCTATCCCGAGACCGCCTGTCTGCCCCGCGCGGGCATCGTCCATCGCCTGGACAAGGACACCAGCGGATTGATGGTCACGGCACGCACGCTGGAGGCGCAGACCGAACTGGTGCGGCGACTGCAGGCCCGCACCCTGCAGCGGCAGTATCTCGCGCTGGCCTGGGGATCGGTGGGGCGCGCGTTCAACGTCGATGCGCCCATCGGACGCCATCCACGCGATCGCCTGCGCATGGCGGTGGTCCAGGGCGGCAAGCCCGCGCGCACTGACTTCACACCTCTGGCCGAGCTGGATACCGACTGGGGCCCACTGACGGCGCTGCGCTGCAAGCTGCACAGCGGTCGAACCCACCAGATTCGCGTGCATCTGCAGTTTGCCAAGCTCGAGATGGTGGCCGATCCGGTCTATGGCGGGCGGGCGCGGCCCGATCTGCCGCTGGGCCGCCAGGCACTGCATGCCGCGCGCCTGGCCTTTCTGCATCCCATCGGCGACAAGCCGCTCGATCACGTCGCGCCCATCCCCGACGACATCGCCGATTTCTGGGCGCTATGCGGCGGCGGGCCGGACGAGATCGATCCGCGACGCTGGTGATCGTTCTGGACAAGCCAATGTCGAAAACGCCACTCTTGAAGGACTTCATTCCCGAATCGCTGTCTTCGGTCCGGGCGCCTGACCCCGCGTTCGACCAGGCACCGTGGCTGCGGGTCGAGTGGCCCGGCAACCCGCGGGTTCGCGCGGTGTTCACCAGCCGGGTCGGCGGGGTGAGTGTCGGGGACTACGGCGGTGCCGCCGCCGCGCCGGGCCTGGGCATGAATCTGGGCACTCATGTGGCGGATGCGCCGTCCGCCGTCGCGCAGAACCGGCTGTTGCTGCGGGAGGCGCTCCACGGTGCCGAGCCGCTCTATCTGCAGCAGGTGCATGGCGTGGCGGTTGCCGATCTCGACCAGTCAGGCGGTCACGGGCCGGAGCCGGTGGCCGACGCCGCCTGCACCGTCCGGCCATGGATTGCCGCAACCGTGCTGGTGGCGGATTGCCTGCCGGTGCTGTTTGCCGCGCCGCAGGGGCGGGCGGTCGCGGCGGCGCATGCGGGCTGGCGGGGACTGGCCGGGGGCGTGCTGGAGGCTGCGCTCGACTCGGTCTGCACTCGCGGCGGATGCAATGCGGCCGATGTGCAGGTGGCCCTGGGTCCGGCGATCGGGCCCGCGTCGTTCGAGGTCGGCGAGGAAGTGAGGACGGCGTTCGTGAGTCGGCACCCGCAGACGTCGGCGGCGTTCACGCCAGGAAGGCCGGGGAAATGGTGGGCCGATCTCTGGGCACTCGCCCGGATTCGGCTGCAGACGGCAGGTGTGCTGGCGGAGCATGTGGCGGGTGGCGGGCTCTGCACCTTTGGCCTTGCGCAACGCTTCTATTCCTATCGCCGCCAACCGATCACGGGACGGCAGGCGGGCTGCATCTGGGTGGAGTAGCGGGGCTGTCGCACAAGCGCCGTTGACAGGGCTTGCGGCCTGTTCAAGAATGCCGTGACTGGCCGCCGATTCTCCGAGTCGGCGGCGTCCATCCCACTTCCCGCCGTCTCGACTCCCCATGGCACATTCCACTTCGACGGACCGCGCGGCGCCGCCGTCATTCGCGGGTCCGGCTGATCTCTGGGCTGCCTGGGTCCAGACGCAGCAGCGGCAGACGGGATTGCTGGGCGGGGCGAGCAAAGCCCCGTCCGTCCCGTTCGAGCCGGAGCGTTTGCTCACCCTCCAGCAGCGTTACCTGGATGAATTCCGCCAACTGTGGAGCAGCCTTCTGCAAGCTGACGAAGGTGACGCCGTTCCTGCGTTGGAGGCCGACCGGCGGTTCTCCCATGGAGCCTGGGGCGAGAACCGGGTGTCGCGCTACACCGCGGCGCTCTATCTGCTGGGCGCGCGCGCGCTGTTCGACCTGGCCGACAGCGTGCAGACCGACGAACCCACGCGGCAGAAGCTGCGATTCGCGGTGCAGCAGTGGGTCGATGCGGCGGCGCCGTCCAATTTTCTCGCCCTCAATCCCGAGGCGCTCGCCAAAGCCGTGCAGACGCAGGGAGAAAGCCTGCGCGCCGGGGTGGACAACTGGCTTCGTGATCTGAAGCAGGGCCGTCTGACCCAGACCGATGAGTCGGTCTTCGAGGTGGGGCGCAATGTGGCGACCACGGCCGGGGAGGTGATCTTCGAGAACGCGCTGTTCCAGCTCATCGAATACGCGCCGCTGACCGGGCGCGTGCATGCGAGGCCGCTGCTGTTCGTGCCACCTTCGATCAACAAGTACTACATCCTCGATCTGCAGCCCGACAACTCCCTGGTGCGGTTTGCCGTGGAGCAGGGGCATCGCACCTTCGTCGTATCGTGGCGCAACCCGGACGCCGGCATGGGGCATCTGACCTGGGACGACTATGTCCAGGACGGTGTGATCCGCGCGATGTCGGTGGTGCGCGACGTCGCCGCGCAGCACAGTGAGGGTTCGATCAACACGCTGGGATTCTGTGTCGGAGGCACCTTGCTGGCCAATGCGCTGGCCGTGTTGCAGGCCCGGGGCGAATCGTTCGCGCACAGCGTCACCCTGCTCACCACGATGCTCGATTTCAGCGATACGGGAATTCTGGGTGTGTATGTCGACGAGGCTTCGGTGGCCCTGCGCGAAGCCACCCTGGGGCAGGGGGGGCTGATGACCGGGCGCGAACTGGCCTCGGCCTTTTCCAGCCTGCGACCGAATGATCTGGTCTGGAACTATGTCGTCGGCAATTACCTGAAGGGAGAAACCCCGCCGCCCTTCGATCTGCTTTACTGGAATGCCGATTCGACCAATCTGCCGGGGCCCTTGTTTGCCTGGTATCTGCGCAACACCTACCTCGAAAACAAGATGCGGCAACCCGGCGCGCTCACCGTCGCCGCAACGCCCTTGAATCTGCAGGCCCTCAAGCTGCCGGCCTATGTGTACGCGTCTCGCGAAGATCACATCGTGCCCTGGAAGACGGCCTATGAAACCACCCAGATACTGGGCGGGCCGATGCGCTTCGTGCTCGGGGCATCCGGGCATATCGCCGGGGTCATCAATCCGGCCAAGCGCAACAAGCGCAGCCATTGGACGTCGCCCGCAGGCCAGCGCAAGCTGCTGTCGAAGGCCCAAGACTGGCTTGACGCGGCATCGGAGCAGCCAGGAAGTTGGTGGACCGATTGGGCGAAATGGCTGGCCAAGCAGGCAGGGCCTGAAATTGCTGCGCCAAAAAAGCCCGGCAATGCGCGCTATAAAGGCATCGAACCGGCACCGGGACGCTACGTCAAGGCGCGAGCCTGATCCGGCGCTGAGGCCGGTCGGGCGATCCATTCAATCCAAAGGAAATTCGATCATGACTGATATCGTCATCGTGTCCGCCGTCCGCACGGCGGTGGGGAAGTTCGGGGGCTCGCTCTCGAAAGTGTCGGCCGTCGATCTGGGCGCGCGAGTCATTCAGGAGGCCGTGGTTCGCGCCAATCTGCAGCCAGGACAGGTCTCCGAAGTCATCTTCGGTCAGGTATTGCAGGCGGGGTGCGGCCAGAATCCGGCCCGGCAGGCCAGCATCAAGGCGGGACTGCCCGACATGGTGCCTGCGATGACCATCAACAAAGTCTGCGGCTCCGGCCTGAAGGCCGTGATGCTGGCGGCACAGGCCATCCGCGATGGTGATGCCGACATCGTGGTGGCCGGCGGCCAGGAGAACATGAGCGCTTCGGCGCATGTTCTGCCGGGTTCGCGTGAGGGCCAGCGCATGGGCGACTGGAAACTGATCGATACCATGATCGTCGATGGCCTTTGGGATGCCTTCAATCAGTACCACATGGGCACCACGGCCGAGAATGTGGCCAAGAAATACGGCATTACCCGCGAGATGCAGGATGCCTTCGCCGCGGCCAGCCAGAACAAGGCCGAGGCGGCCCAGAAGGCCGGACGCTTCGCCGATGAAATCGTGCCGGTGATGCTGCCGCAGAAGAAGGGCGATCCGGTCGCCTTCGCTGCCGACGAATTCGTGCGCCATGGCGTGACGGCGGAAAGCCTCGGCGGTCTGCGCCCCGCGTTCGACAAGACCGGTTCGGTCACCGCGGGCAATGCTTCCGGCCTCAACGATGGCGCCGCCGCGGTGGTGGTCATGACGGCCAGGCGTGCCGCCGAGCTCGGCCTCAAGCCGCTTGCAACCATCCGTGCCTATGCCAACGCCGGTCTCGATCCGGCCTATATGGGCATGGGGCCGGTCCCGGCGTCCACGCGTTGCCTGTCGCGCGCCGGCTGGACGCCGCAGGAACTCGACCTCATGGAGATCAACGAGGCCTTCGCCGCACAGGCCATCGCCGTGAATCAGCAGATGGGGTGGGATACGGCCAAGGTCAACGTCAACGGCGGAGCCATTGCCATCGGCCACCCGATTGGCGCCAGTGGTTGCCGCATTCTGGTGACGCTATTGCATGAAATGAACCGGCGCGATGCCAGAAAAGGCCTGGCCTCGCTGTGCATAGGCGGCGGCATGGGCGTGGCCATGGCGCTGGAGCGCTGATACCGGGTATCGATACATCAGAAACCAAAACGAGGAGAACGGCATGAACAAGAAGGTGGCTTACGTCACGGGCGGCATGGGAGGCATCGGCACCGGGATCTGCAAACGGCTGTGTGAAGCCGGGCACAAGGTGATCGCGGGTTGTGGCCCCAATTCAAGCCGCAAGGACAGTTGGCTGGAGGCCATGCGTGCCCAGGGTTTCGACGTCTACGCCTCCGAAGGCAATGTGGCCGACTGGGAGTCGACCAAGGCGGCGTTCCAGAAGGTCTTTGCCGAGCACGGCCAGGTGGACATTCTGGTGAACAACGCAGGCATCACCCGCGACGCCGTGCTGCGCAAAATGACCTACGAAGACTGGGATCTGGTGCTGCGCACCAATCTCTATTCCATGTTCAACGTGACCAAACAGGTGATTGACGGCATGGTTGAACGCGGCTGGGGCCGCATCATCAACATCGCTTCGGTGAATGGGGAAAAGGGTCAGTTCGGCCAGACCAATTACGCCGCAGCCAAGGCGGGCATGCATGGATTTGCCATGTCGCTCGCCCTGGAAGTGGCCTCCAAGGGGGTGACGGTCAATACCGTCTCGCCGGGATATATCCTCACCGACATGGTCAAGGCCATTCGTCAGGATGTGCTCGACAAGATTGTGTCGTCCATCCCGGTCAAGCGTCTGGGCACGCCCGAGGAGATCGCCTCGATCGTGGTGTGGCTGGCCAGCGAAGACGCCGGATTCACCACAGGCGCCGAGTTCAGCTGCAATGGTGGCTTGCACATGAGCTGATGGTTCCGGGTGGGCGGGTGCGGGCAAGCCACAGTAGCGTTCGCCGGGGAATATGGTTCAATCGGCCCAAAACATGCCCGCTCCCTTTTTCCGACCGGATTGCAACGACATGCCCAAAGCCGATTCCCCTCAGCGCATCATCAAGAAATACCCCAATCGCCGTCTCTATGACAGCGAGGCCAGCGCCTACATCACCTTGAGTGACGTCAAGCAACTGGTGATGGACGGCACGCGCTTCGTGGTTCAGGACGCCAAGACGGGGGATGACCTCACCCGGAGCATTCTGCTGCAGATCATTCTGGAGGAGGAAAGCGGTGGTGTACCCATGTTCAGCACGGTGATGCTCGAGCAGATCATCCGTTTCTATGGGCATGCGATGCAGGGCATGATGGGCAGTTATCTGGAAAAGAATGTGCAGGCCTTCATCGACATTCAGAACCGGCTGAGCGAACAGTCGCGAGGCGTTTACGACAACGCGGCGCTGAACCCGGAGGCGTGGACCCAGTTCCTCAATGTGCAGAGTCCCATGTTGCAGAACATGATGGGCAATTACCTCGAGCAGAGCAAGAATCTGTACATGCAGATGCAGGAGCAGATGCAGGAGCAGGCCAAGCAGATGCTCGGTGCTTTCCAACCGCCTGCGGCCAAGAAGTGAACACCCCCCAGGGCTGACTCCCCTGTGGGCTTCAGCGACAATGGCAGGATGGAAACATCCCTCACACCAACGTCCTCTGCCGCAGCCGCGGCGCCAAAAATCGGTTTTGTCTCACTCGGCTGCCCCAAGGCTCTGGTGGATTCCGAGCGCATCCTCACCGAGCTGCGAGCCCAGGGGTATGACACCTCCAAGAGCTACGCCGGGGCCGATCTGGTCATCGTCAACACCTGCGGCTTCATCGATGCGGCCGTGCAGGAAAGCCTCGACACCATCGGCGAGGCGCTGGCCGAAAACGGCAAGGTCATCGTCACCGGGTGCCTGGGAGCGCGCAACGATGCGGCGACGGGCAACAATCTGGTGCGCGAAGTGCATCCCAAGGTGCTCGCCGTCACCGGGCCTCACGCCACCGATGAAGTGCTGCACCATGTGCATGCCGCCCTGCCCAAGCCGCATGACCCCTTCGTCGATCTCGTTCCAGCCGCGGGCATCAAGCTCACTCCCAAGCATTTTGCGTATCTGAAGATCAGCGAAGGCTGCAACCATCGCTGCACCTTCTGCATCATTCCGGCCATGCGTGGCGATCTGGTGTCGCGCCCGATCGGCGATGTTTTGAGCGAAGCGCGCGCGCTTTTCGCTTCAGGGGTGAAAGAACTGCTGGTCGTCAGTCAGGATACTTCGGCCTACGGTGTGGATGTGAAGTACCGAACCGGGTTCTGGGATGGTCGCCCCATACGCACCCGCATGACCGAACTGGTCGATGCCTTGGGCGGGTTGGCGGCAGAACACGACGCCTGGGTGCGGCTGCATTACGTCTATCCCTATCCGCATGTCGACGAGGTTCTGCCCCTCATGGCGCAGGGCCGCATTCTTCCCTATCTGGACGTGCCGCTGCAGCACGCGCACCCGGACGTGCTCAAACGAATGAAGCGTCCGGCCAGCGGCGAACGCAACCTCGAACGCATCGCAAGGTGGCGCGAGATCTGCCCCGAGTTGGTGATTCGATCGACCTTCATCGCGGGGTTTCCGGGCGAGACCGACGAAGAGTTCCAGACCTTGCTCGATTTCGTTCAGGAGGCCGAACTCGACCGTGTGGGCTGCTTCGCCTATTCGCCGGTGGAAGGCGCCGCGGCCAACGCGATCGCAAACCCAGTCCCGGAGGCGGTTCGTGAGGAACGCCGCGCCCGCTTCATGGCGGTGGCCGAGGCGGTTTCCACTCGCAAGTTGCACAGGCGCGTGGGGCAGGTGATGCGGGTTTTGGTCGACCAGGCCAGCCGTGAAGGCGGCGTCGGCCGCACCTATGCCGACGCACCGGAGATCGACGGTAAGGTGCATCTTCTCCCGTCGGACAAACCCTCACTCAAGATGCGGCTGGCGCAAAGCGGTGGCCAGTTTGTCCGTGCGCGCATCGTTCGCACGGACGGGCACGATCTGATCGGCGAACTGGTCTGACCAAGTCGGCCGCCTTGCCGCTCAGTTCCCGCCGACGGCGGATTTGAGCGCCGCCGCATCGCGGGCAAATTGGATCTGGGTGATCTTGCCCTGATGCAGGTGCAGCACCGTGACGGCGTCCTTCTCATGGGGCATGAAAGCGCACTGTTCCGCCTTGGTGGCGAGCAGGATGGCATAAGGCCGTTTGCGCATCTTAGGCAAGGCAAAGGTCTGGGTCACGAACCCCGGCATGCCGCTGATGTCGGCCAGGAAGACGATGCCTCGCTGACGCATGGCCTCCACGCCCAGCGCGGTGAGATAGTCGTTGACCACGTCTGAAGGCGCTTTCTCCACCGCGAACAACACCCTGCGGGTGTCGGCACCGGGAAACGCCTCCGGCTTGCCGTGCTGATTCTCGAACGAAGTTTGGGGCAGGGTGTCGCCTACGCCCAGCGGGGCGGCGGCGGCCAAACCGGGCCACGCCAATGCGGCCCAAGCGGTGGTGGCAATGATGAAGGTGCGGCGTTGCATGCAGACTCCTGTGAGCAGATGCGCCATCAGAACAGAAGCCTGCCGCCCGGTTCCTGCACTGGCTCGGCAAGTCGCGTTCGCGATTGCGAGCGATCAATCTGCGCAGCGCGTCAGCTTGCCGACGCGCTGCTGTCTCACAGATGAATGCCGAAGGCCGACATGTTCTTGTAAATCATGTAGACGGCCACCACCGCCACAAGGGCCGCGAAAATGAAGTTGAGCGTTCCCTTGCTGCTCTTGCCCAGATGCGTGGCCAGGCGGGCTCCGAACACACCGCCCGCAATGCCGCCGGCGATGTAGAGCCCCGCGACCGTCCAGTCGAGCAGACCGGAGCTGGCGTAATTGATGGCGGTGGTCAAACCGAAGGTGCCCACGGAAAACAGGGACGAACCAACCGCGGCAAGCATCGGCATGCCAGTGGCAAACACCAGCCCGGGAACGATGAGGAAGCCGCCGCCGATACCGAAGAAACCTGACAGCGTGCCCACGATGACGGCCGACACAACCAATTTCCAGAGGGAGAACTGGCCGGGATGGCCCTCTAGGTCACCGGGCTTGACCTTCTTCGGACGAACCATCAGCGCGGCGATGACCAGCATCAGGATGGCGAAGAGGAACAGCAGCTTCTTCCCGTCCACAGCCTTGCCAAGCGTGGAGCCGACGAAGGCCGCGGCGGCGCCGACCACGGCGAAGATCACCGCTTCCTTCCAGCGCACATTGCCGGCCCGCGCATGCGGAATCAGATTCAGATAGGCGTTGATCGAAACCGCCAGCGCGGTGGTGCCGATGACCACATGGGGGTTGGGGTAGCCCACCAGATACAGCAGAAGCGGCACGGCGAGGATGGAGCCGCCGCCGCCGATCAGGCCGAGCGTGAAGCCGACTGCCGCGCCGGAAATGACGGACAGAATATGTTGGGTCAGGGTTAGGTCTGCGAGCATGATGGTCAGAGCATATAAGAACCCTCTTATGGGGTCTGTGAGGATTTGTGCTGATTTGTGGCGAGGCGATGATGGCTGTCGCCAGCGGATGGTTTGGGTGACAAGGCGTAAAGACTGCAAGGGTTTTGTGACATGTAGGCGAGCCGTCAGCCGGATTGCCGATGCTTCGCGCGGGTCGGCGATCACGCAGTCCCGCATGGCGGGCAAACCGTCGTGCTCCCTGAAAACAACGAGGAGAATGAAATGGCTGAGAAAAAAGCGATCAACCCCGCCCCACTGGGGTTATCTGGATTTGCCCTGACGACCTGGCTGTTGAGTATGGTGAATGCGGGCTGGTTTCCCGGCGCCGACGTGCCGATGGTGCTGGCGGCAGCCTTTGCCTTCGGCGGGACTGCCCAGTTTGTCGCCGGCGTGATGGAGGCCGTCGTGGGCAACGGATTCGGCTTTGTGGCCTTTTGCGGCTACGGCGCTTTCTGGTGGAGTTTCGCGCTGTTCGCCGACTTCTTCGCCAAGGGGGTCGGCGGTCCATTCGTCGGCTGGTATCTGCTGCTCTGGGGTGTGTTCACCACGTATCTGTGGATTGCCACCTGGAAGAAAGGGCGAGCCTTGATGCTTGTTTTCACGGCGCTGGTTCCCACCTTTTTTCTGCTGGCGGCCGGTGCGATCACCGGAAATGGCGGCCTGAGCATCTTCGGCGGCTACCTGGGTTTGATCACGGCGGCACTGGCGTTTTATCTGGCGGCGGCCGAAATCATTAACGAGGCCTGGGGCCGGATCGTATTGCCGGTCTGAAATCACGCGATGTGACAGGTTTGTTCGTGCCCATGGTCGTGCTGTCTTGCAGCATGAATAAGACTGAATCAGCATAAACTGATTCAGGATTGCGTCAGTTTTGCACTGCAGCATTCGGGCACGAGTGCTGCGTCCGGTCCCATGGCTGTTGGGTCGGACGCTGCCACGAGGCGCGGCTGCCTGACCAGGCAGACCGGGCACTCGGATCAAAAGCCTGTTCACATCATGAAAAATCGCTGGATCATTCTTGGCGCGGTGGTGACCCTGTCCGCGCCATTCGCCTGGGCCAGTCTGGGCCAAGTCAGCCCGACCCCGCCGTCACAAGCCGCGCGCCCGAGCATGCCCACCGCTTCGGCCAAAATCGTGGCGCGCTCCATGCCCGACAATCTGCAGATCCGCGCCGCAAAGGGCCCGGATGGGATGCCGGTGCAAGAGTACATCGGGGCGGATGGGTCGCTGTTCGCCATCACCTGGGCCGGGCCGCAACGCGTCCAGGCGCAGGAGATGGTGCAGCATTTTTTCCCCCACGCTTCGGCTGACAACGGCCATGCGGCGCACGAACTGCAGGCGGTGGTCCGCAGTGCCAGGCAATCCTGGGGCAACGAAGGTGTTGCCTATCTCCCCGCCTTGATGCCGATGGATTTCGATCCGAATACGTTGGCCCCCTGAGGGCTGCCCATGCTCTTCAAGCCAGTCGAGGGTTCGAAGAGCGCCGATCGGCACAGGTCAGGCCAGGAGCCGGGCAAGTCTTGAGCAATCGCTTCATTGGCCCGTCGTGGTTCTGGCCCACAGCTGTTTCAAGCGGACGCGCAGCGCCTCATATTCCCGGTTGATCCGGGTGATCTCGGCGTTCTGGCCCACGATCAGATCGTTCTCCTGCTGGGTCAGCACTTTGTTTTCGTCGAGCTTGGTGCGCAATTCCAGCGGCAGAGGCCCCTGGGGATAAAACTGCGCATCGATGTGCAGTTGCTTGAGCTGGCGGCCCAATCTCTCCAGTTGCTTGCGTGCATCCTGAATCATGGCTTGAGGGCGATTCAGGTCATTGATTCTCGACGCTTCGAGCGCGGCCTCATTGGGATAGCGCAACAGGAGCGCGCGATCCTCGCGCTGTCGGTCGCGCTGCTGCCGGGCAAGGTTTTGCGCTGCCTCCTGCGCCTGGGCCTGAGCCGCCTGCTCCTTGATCGTCAGAATGCGACGACGCACGGTGCCGTCGGGCCCGATCACTTTGCCGCCATAGGTCAGACAGTCGTTGGTCATGCGATCGCTGGATACCAGCGTGCCGTTCGCATCACGACAGAGGTAGATGTCGGCGTGTGCCCCTTGTGCGAGGCACAACAAAAGACCAAAGAGTACGGGGCGAAGGCGGCACGCGGTCAAGTTCATGGACTGCAGGGACTGGCTTTGCTGCAACAATGAGGTGGAGTGGCATCAGGTTGACGATGCTTCTCATTGTGCCTTGCTTTGCTGCAGGACAGGCGCTCTTGGTGTCGTTTTCCGACCGTCTCGCAGGTTGGCGTGCGCCCGTCTTTTCACGACCTCAGTTCATGAAATGAATCCCATGTTGCCTTTTCCCTTGCGCGTGACCTCTCTCAATCTCAACGGCGTGCGCTCCGCGGCCAACAAGGGCGTCGATGACTGGTTGCGGGAACAAGCCCGCCCCGACGTCCTATGTGTGCAGGAGCTCAAGGCGCTCGATGCCGACATGACGCCCGGGCTTCGTGCACTGGGCGGCCTGCCAGGCGCCGCATTCCAGCATGCCGAGAAGGCGGGCTACAGCGGCGTGGGCCTTTACTGGAAGCACGAACCCGATGAAGTGCGTATCGGATTTGGTCATCATGAGTTTGATGCCGAGGGCCGATATGTCGAAGCCATCTACAAGCGGGCGGGCGGCGGGCGCCTGTCCATCGTGTCGGTCTATTTCCCCTCCGGCTCCAGTTCGGAAGAGCGTCAAGGCGCGAAGTTCCGCTTCCTGGCCGACTTCTATGAGCACCTGCGTGCCCTGAAATCCGCTGGCGACGTTCTTTTATGCGGCGATGTCAACATCGCCCACAAGGAAATCGATCTCAAGAACTGGAAGGGCAATCTCAAGAACAGCGGCTTTTTGCCGGAAGAGCGCGCCTGGATGACGCGTTTGCTCGATGAGGCTGGCTATGTGGATGTGTTTCGCCAACTCGACCCTGCGCCGGATCGATACACCTGGTGGAGCAACCGGGGCCAGGCGCGTGCGAAGAACGTGGGCTGGCGAATCGATTATCACCTCGCCACACCGGCGCTTGCCGCCCGGGCCAGACCGGGAAGCGCCTGGATCTACACCGAGCAGCGTTTCTCCGATCATGCTCCGCTGACCATCGACTACGCGTGAGGGCAGAGGTCGCTCTGGCGCCAATAAAAAAAAGCAGCCTGCGTGGCTGCTTGATGATTGCTGAATGGATTGGTGGGCGGTACTGGGATCGAACCAGTGGCTTCCACCGTGTGAAGGTGGCACTCTACCGCTGAGTTAACCGCCCGAAGTGCGTTTTCAATGTGCTTGAAATTGGGAAACGCATTCAGCAAAGTCGACAATTATTGCACACTTTTTTAGATCATTGCACGGGGTCTTGTGCCGGGTTTGGGCGCCAGATGCTTTTGCCGTTGCTTTTCTTGTCGAGCAGCCGGAGGAATGTTTCATGAGCGACCTGTTCGTCTGGACTGGGCGCGCAAACGGGTAGGGTAAAGCCATCAAGTGCGCGCGCGGTCACCGTCAGTTGTTGCCGCGGTGTTTCCAGATCGATGACCAGACTGTCCTGTCCCCGTGTCAGACTGAGATAGACCTCGGCGAGGAGTTCGGCATCGAGCAGCGCGCCGTGCAGGGTTCGGTGGGTGTTGTCGATGCCGAACCGCCTGCAGAGCGCGTCGAGATTGTTGAACTTGCCTGGAAACTGCAACTTGGCCATGACCAGGGTGTCGGTGACCAGCGGAACCTGTTCTCTGAACGCAGGGCGGTTCAGCCGTTCGAGCTCGGCGTCCAGGAATGCGCAATCGAACGGGGCGTTGTGAATGATGATTTCGGCATCGCGCACGAATTCCAGGAGATCGTCCGCAATCTGCCCGAACCTGGGTTTGTCGGAGAGAAACTCTTCGGTGAGCCCGTGGACTTTGAGGGCGTCCGGGTGGCTGGCCCGATCCGGGTTGAGGTAGGCGTGGTAGTGCTTGCCCGTGAGCCTGCGGTTGAAGAGCTCCACGCCGGCGACTTCGATGATGCGATCTCCGCTCGCCGGGTTGAGTCCGGTGGTCTCGGTGTCGAGGACGATTTGGCGTGTCATGCGGGATAGGTCTCAGGCAGAATAGTGGCTTTGCTGTGCCGCCCGATGGGCGGCCAGGACGCATGCGCTAGGGTGAGCCGCGAGGCCTCGAGTTGAGGCCGAATGGGTTGATCTTTCATTCCCCGTCGCGCAGCCGAAAGCCTACCCCAGTTGCCAGCCGCCGCGAGACGCGAGCCGGCCCGACCATGAGCACAAACGACTCCGAGCAGATCCGCAGGCGGCGTACTTTCGCCATCATTTCCCACCCCGACGCGGGCAAGACCACGCTGACCGAAAAGCTGTTGTTGTTCTCCGGAGCGATTCAGATCGCGGGGAGCGTGAAGGCGCGCAAGGCCAGCCGCCATGCCACTTCTGACTGGATGGAGATCGAAAAGCAGCGGGGCATCTCGGTGGCGTCGTCCGTCATGCAGATGGAATGGCGCGACTGCGTGATCAATTTGCTGGACACGCCAGGCCACCAGGATTTCTCTGAAGATACTTACCGGGTGTTGACGGCCGTGGATGCGGCATTGATGGTGATCGACGCGGCCAACGGCGTCGAAGAGCAGACCTTGCGCTTGCTCGAAGTCTGCCGGGCGCGCAACACGCCCATTCTGACCTTCGTGAACAAGATGGACCGCGAGGTGCGCCAGCCGCTCGATCTGATGGATGAGATCGAGCGCAACCTGGGCATGGCCGTGGTCCCGTTTACCTGGCCAGTGGGCATGGGGCGCGACTTCCATGGTGTCTTCGACCTGCGCCTCGACCGCATGCGGGTATTCCGGCCTGGCGAGGAGCGGGTGCGCGACGACGACCAGATGCTGACCGGGCTGGACAACCCGGAGTCGGTGCGCCGCTTCGGTCAGGCCTACGAACAGGCACAGGGCGAGATCGGTCTGTTGCGCGACGCGGCGCCGGCCTTCGATGCGGCGGAGTTTCTCGCCGGACGCCAGTCGCCGTTGTTCTTCGGTTCGGCCATCAATAACTTCGGCGTGCAGGAGGTGCTCGATGCGCTTGTGGAGCTTGCCCCGTCGCCCTTGCCGCGCGCCGCGACCACGCGCGTCGTGCAGCCGGAGGAAAGCGCGTTCACCGGCGTGGTATTCAAGATTCAGGCCAATATGGACCCGGCCCACCGCGACCGCATTGCCTTTGTCCGTATTGTTTCGGGACATTTCGAGCGCGGCATGAAAATCCGGGTGGGACGCACGGGCAAGGACATTCGTCCTGGCAGCGTCGTCACCTTCATGTCACAGCGGCGCGAGTTGCTGGACGAGGCTTTCGCTGGCGACATCGTCGGCATTCCCAATCACGGCACGCTCCACCTCGGGGACAGCCTTAGCGAAGGGGAGGAACTGCAGTTCACGGGCCTGCCGTTCTTCGCACCCGAGATGTTTCGCGCGGTCGAGATTGCCGATCCGATGCGCAGCAAACAGTTGCGCACCGGTCTGCAGCAATTGGGCGAGGAAGGGGCGATCCAGGTTTTCCGCCCTATGGCCGGCGGCAGTCTGCTGCTGGGGGCCGTGGGCACCTTGCAGTTCGACGTGGTGCAGCACCGCCTGAAGTCGGAGTATGGCGTGGATGCGCGCATGGAGGGCAGCAAGTACCGCATGGCGCGGTGGTTCACCTGTGACGATCCGCAGGCGCTCAGGCGCTTCATCGACGCCAATGCGCACCGCATTGCCTACGACGTGGTCGAGGCACCGGCCGTGCTGCTGACGCACGCAAGCGAGTTGCGCGTGATGCAGGAACTGGCTCCCAAGATCCAGTTCCACACCCTGCGCGAGCATGCGGGTCAGGTCTTCAAGGCGTCGATGCAACCCTGACGGTGTTGCTAGGGTGAACAGACCCTCGATCAGCCGGTCAACGGCTGTTGGAGACTGGGGCAGACCACCCCGCGGTAGGCATGCCAGCTGGCGTGCCCGATGACGGGCAGCACGATGATCCACCCCAGGCCGAACGGCAGCATGGCCAGCAGGCTGATGACGCCGATCAATGCGGCCCAGCAGATCATGGCGACGGGATGTTCGAGGCAGACGCGAAGGCTGGTCAGCGCCGCGGTGATGGCATCCACCGGACGGTCGAGCATCATGGGGATCGAGATCACACTGATGCCAAACACCAGCCCGCCAAACAGCAGGGCGACTCCCAGGTAGGCCAGAACGAAGGTGAGATTGGCAGGGTCGAGCAGCAGTCGCAGTACACCGCCTGTCTCGGGCATCCCGGCATCGAAGAACAAGGCGAAGACCACCAGGGCGGTGCGCCCCCAAAGCAGCTCGATGACCAACAGCAATCCGGCGAAGATGGCCACACTGCCGCGATGAGGCCACCAGCAGCGGATGCAGAAATTCAATCGCGCCTTGAGATTGATCTCGCAGCGGCGGCTGGCTTCCATCAACCCCATGGCCAGTGCGGGGCCGATCAGAAGCAGACCGGCGGCCAGCATCAAGGTGTACTCCGGCGTACTGGCCAGGGTCCACGCCAGCAGCCATCCCAGTGCCGTGAAGATGACGCCGTAGGTCAGACCGACCACCGGGCAGCGGGCGAAATCGCGCCATCCGGCGGCAAGCCATCGAAAGGGGGTATTCCATTGCAGCGCGCATACGCTCACGCGCGTGCGGGTCTCCGCAGCCAGCGGGTGGTGCTGTGCTTCTTCGGGGGTCATCCCAGTTCTCCTCCTTGACGGGGCACCTGCTTGGGGCGCCCATTCGGTTGGAGACTAAGGTGCGGCAAACTGCCGCACAACCCGGGATACCACGGGGTGTTTATCCTGATATCCCAATAAACCTATTCGTGAGGTCGTCAGCCCCGGTGCTGACGACTGCGCCGGAATTCGTCGGCGATCAGCAGGACCGCTCCCACAAAGATGGCCGAGTCGGCCAGATTGAACGCCGGCCAATGCCACTGCCGGCCGCTGAGGGTGAGATAAAAGTCGAGGAAGTCCGTGACCTTGCCCCAAAGCACGCGGTCGATCACATTGCCCAGGGCTCCGCCGAGAATGAACGACAGCCCGAGACTGAACAGGGTCTTGCCGCGGTTTCTGAGCATCAGCCACAAAATGAAAGCCGATGCGGCGAGACTCAGACCGGTAAAGAACCAGCGCTGCCAGCCCGGCGCATTCGCGAGAAACGAGAACGCGGCTCCCGGGTTGTGGATGTAGACGAGATTGAAGAAATCGGTGACCGGACGGCTGCTGTCGAGCGGCAAGGTCTGCCGTACCCAGGCCTTGCTGAACTGATCCGCCAGAATGACGGCGAGCGAGACCAGTAGCCAAGGCCAGACGGGCGCGCGTCGCGGGTTGTGCGCAGCGTGAGAAAGGGCAGAGGGCATGGTCACACTCAGGCGATATGGCGCGGCTCGCCGGCGCCGTACAGATTGCTCACACACCGGCCGCAAAGACCGGGATGGGCCGGGTCGGCGCCGACATCGTCCCGCCAGTGCCAGCAGCGCTCGCATTTGAGGTGGGGCGTAGGGGCGACGACGATGCGCAAATCATCACCATCGCCAGGGTGCAGCGTGGCCCTGGAGGTGATCAGCACGAAACGAAGGTCGTCTTGCAGCCGCGCGAGGAGGGCATATTCGGCGGGCGGTGCGTAGAGGTCGACCTCGGCCTGCAGTGAGGCGCCAATCCGGCCTTGTTCGCGCAGAGCCTCGATTTCCTTGTTGACGGCCTCTCGAATGGTGCGGATGCGCGCCCATTGTTCGAGCATGGGTGCGTCGTCTGGCTGTTCGGGCCACTGCCAGTAAGTCTCGGTAAAGATGCTTTCGCTCTTGCCGATCAACGCCCAGGTCTCCTCGGCTGTGAAACTCAGGAAGGGCGCCATCCAGCGCAGCATGCCTTGCGTGATCTGCCATAGCGCGGTCTGCGCGCTTCGGCGCGCGAGACTGTCGGGCGCGGTCGTGTAGAGACGGTCTTTGAGGACATCGAGATAGAACGCCCCGAGGTCTTCCGAACAATAGACCTGGAGCTTGGCCACGACGGGGTGAAATTCGTACTTGTCGTAATGCGCCAGAATGACCGACTGCAGATTCTGTGCATGCGCCAGCGCCCAGCGATCGAGCTCGAACATCTGATTCAGCGGTACGGCATGCCGAGCAGGATCGAAATCACTGGTATTGGCCAACAGGAAGCGCAGCGTGTTGCGGATGCGGCGATAGCCATCGACTACGCGTGCGAGGATCTTGTCGTCCCCCGCAATGTCGCCGGAGTAGTCGGATGCGGCCACCCACAGACGGATGATCTCGGCCCCGAGTTTGTTGCAGGTCTGAAGCGGATCGATGCCATTGCCCAGCGACTTGCTCATCTTGCGGCCCTGGCTGTCCACGGTGAATCCGTGGGTCAACAGGCCCTTGTAGGGCGCGCGGCCATACATTGCACACGAGGTGAGCAGGGAGGAATGAAACCAGCCGCGATGCTGGTCATGGCCTTCCAGATAGAGGTCAGCCTGAGGCCCTTCGGCATGGCCCGCGCCTGCATGACTGCCCATGAGCACCGTGGTGTGCGTCGTGCCGGAATCGAACCAGACTTCGAGGATGTCGGTGCTCTTGGTGTAGTGTGCCGCATCGGCCTCGCAGCCCACGCGGGCGAGGATGGCGGCGGCGCTGGCCTTGCTCCAGGCCTCGATGCCGCCTTGCTCGACCATCTCGGCTGCGACATCGAGAATATCCATGGTGCGGGGATGCAGTTCGCCGCTGTCCTTGTGAAGAAAGAAGGGGATGGGCACGCCCCAGCTGCGCTGGCGGCTGATGCACCAGTCGGGCCGGTTGGCGATCATGTCGTGCAGGCGGGCCTTGCCATTCTCCGGATAGAAGCTGGTGTGCTCGATGGCGTCGAGCGCCATCTGGCGAAGTGTCTTCGGTGCCTTGTCTTGGGTGAAAACGCCTTCGCCCTCATCCATGCGGATGAACCACTGCGCGGCGGCGCGGTAGATGACCGGCACCTTGTGGCGCCAGCAGTGCGGGTAGCTGTGGGTGATGGTGTGGGTCGCCATCAGCCGACCGGCGTCGCGCAGCGTCTCGATGATGTGAGGCACCGCCTTCCAGATGTTCTGACCGCCGAACAGCGGGAAATCCGGGGCGTAGCTGCCGTCGCCCTGCACAGGATTGAGGATGTCCTCGTAAGCCATGCCGTGTGCGATGCAGGAATTGAAGTCGTCGACACCGTAGGCCGGCGACGAGTGAACGATGCCGGTGCCATCGTCCGCGGTGGCGTAGTCGGCCAGATACACCGGGGACAGCCGACGATAACCGGCATCCACGTCATACAGTGGGTGACGAAATGCCAGCCCCCCGAGTGCCTTGCCTGGCGCGGTGGCCACCACAGCACCCTCGAGCCCATAGCGGCTCAGGCAGGCGGTCACCAGGCTGTCGGCGAGCACCAGATAGCCGCGCGGCGTATCGACCAGGGCGTACTCGATCTCGGGATTGAGATTGAGGGCCTGATTGGCGGGCAAGGTCCATGCCGTCGTCGTCCAGATGACGGCAAAAGCTGGCTTGGCCACGTCGGGAAGCGCAGGCAACCCAAATGCCGCAGCCAAAGCCGCCGCATCGTTCGACTCGAAGGCGACATCCAGCGTTTGTGACTTCTTGTCGGCGTACTCGATCTCGAACTCGGCGAGCGAGGAGCCACAGTCAAAGCACCAATAAACGGGCTTGAGGCCGCGATAGACGAAGCCGCGTTCGATCACCCGCTTGAAGGCGCGAATTTCAGCCGCTTCGTTGACGAAATCCATCGTTCTGTAAGGATGGTCCCAATCGCCCAGTACGCCAAGCCGCTTGAAATCGGTCCTTTGCTGGTCGATCTGCGCGGTGGCATAGGCGCGGCTCTTGGCCTGCATTTCGTCGCGGGGCAGATTGCGTCCGAACTGCTTCTCGATGGCGTTCTCGATCGGCAGCCCGTGGCAGTCCCAACCCGGGATGTAGGCCGCATCGAACCCGGCCAGCTGCCGGGCCTTGACGATCATGTCCTTCAGGATTTTGTTGACCGCATGCCCCATGTGAATCTGGCCATTCGCATAGGGCGGGCCATCGTGAAGCACGAACTTGGGCGCTCCGGCGCGAGCCAGCCTCAGCCGCTGATAAAGACCTTCTTCGTCCCAGGCCTTGATCCACTGCGGTTCGCGCTTGGGCAGATCGCCGCGCATCGGAAACGGCGTGTCGGGCAGATTCAAAGTGGTCCGGTAATCGGGCTTTCCGGCGTCGGGAGAAACGGGTTGATCCATGAGATTCTTGGCAGGGCTGAAACCATCGACTAACGGCTCAGCAGATGGGAGAAAACGGCTAGGTCAGCTCGGCGGTTCATCGCCAAGTTGAGGGCGAATGAGGCCTGTAGGGCAGTTCGCCGTCAAATTCGGTCGCGCGTGGTCTGCCTTGCGAGCTGGGCGAACCAGGCGCGTGCCTGATCGCCGTCCTTTTGAATGGCAGCAGTCAATTGATCGAGATCCGGGTAGTGCGCTTCATCACGCAGTTTGTGCAAGAGTTCCACTCGAACGAGTTTACCGTAGGCATCTCCGCGCCAATCGAACACATGGGTCTCCAACAGCACGCGGCCTTGGGCCTCGACCGCAGGCCGAGTGCCGAGGCTGGCAACCGCCTGCAGCGGCGTGTCTTGTAGGCCGAAAACACGAGCGACAAAAATGCCGCCAAGCGCCGGACGTGCGCGGTCAAACCGCAGATTCAAGGTCGGAAAACCCAACTGTCTGCCCAGCTTGGCCCCGTGCATCACATGTCCAGAGATGGCATACGGGCGGCCCAGCAGGCGCTCGGCTGTCTCCATGTCGCCACGCTTGAGCGCATCGCGCACGGCTGAACTCGAAATTCGCAGGGAGGTCTCCGTGACCACCGGCATCTGCTGCGCCTCGGCGCCTGATTGGCGCAGCAAGGTCTCCAGTTGCCTGAAATCGCCGGCACGCTTGGCACCAAACCGAAAATCGTCGCCAATCAATACATATTGGGCCTTGAGACCATCGAGGACAATCCGCTCGACAAAATCCGCTGGAGAAAGCGCAGCGAGGTTTCGGTCAAATCTCAGAACCACGACCTGCTGCACGCCTGCATCTCGAAGGGCGCACAACTTGTCACGCAGGGTCGAGATATGGCTGGGCGCAGACTCGCCGTGGCCCCGAAGTGTTGCAAAAAAATCACGCGGATGGGGCTCGAAGGTAAGGACAGTAGGTATCAAACCCCGTGATTGTGCGGTCTGCACCAACCGGTGCAGCATCGCTTGGTGTCCCCGGTGCACCCCATCGAAATTCCCGATGGTCAAGGCCGTTCGTGCTGCCAGCAGTCTGTGATGAAAACCTCGAAAAACATGCATAAAAACAGTGATTTGGAATATTTTTTAAGGCTGGTTTGGCATCCGTGGCCGGAAGCGGCGCATCGTACGCCTTGGGGCGTACGATGCACTACATTGAGGCTATCGCCGGGTCTTTGGCGTCGTTTGGAGGCTATCGGAAGCGCGCATTTTTCGTGTCATTGGACATCAGGCGACACCTGCTGTCCGACGCGGGGTTAAGGCTGCGCCGAATTGTCGCGCGCGCTGGTTTTTTGCGTGTATAGTTGAAGCGCAGTCGAAACAAGAGCCTGTCCATCGTATGCTTGGATTGGTTTGTGACGGTTTCACAGTTGTGATTTTCCGGGCTTGTTGAAGATTTGCATTTATCTATTTTTTCTTTAAAGGTTGATTCATGGCTACCGGTACTGTGAAATGGTTTAACGAGTCCAAGGGCTTCGGCTTCATCAAGCCTGATGAAGGCGGCGAAGATCTGTTCGCGCATTTTTCTGAAATTCAGGCCAAGGGTTTCCGCACTCTGCAGGAAAACCAACGGGTTGAATTCACGGTGAAGGCTGGCCCGAAGGGTCCGCAGGCTTCTGCCATTCGCCCGCTGTAAACGGGTTGCCGCGCCTCAGTCTAGGCTGATCGCTGCAAAATCAACCGGCCTTGGGCCGGTTTTTTTTCGTCGGATCCCTTGATGGCAAACCTTCCCCGACATGATCGAGGACTTCGTTCGACATTACGGTTATGCAGCGGTCGCCCTGGGAGCATTGGCCGAGGGCGAGACGGTTCTGCTCGTCGCCGGATACGGCGCTCATCGGGGCTGGCTGCAATGGCCTCTGGTGGTCATGGTGGCTGCCATCGCAGCCACGCTAGGGGATCAGGTCTTCTTCTTTCTGGGTCGATGGTATGGACCGCAACTCATCAATCGCTTTCCGAGATTGAGAAGGGGGCTGCCGCACGTTGAGCGACTGTTGCAGCGCGGAGCCCCTTGGGCGATTGTGAGTGTCCGGTTTCTTTACGGCCTGCGGGTTGCGGGGCCCATCCTGATCGGGATGACTGGTGTTGCGCCGTGGCGTTTCGTTGTCTTCAACGCGATAGGTGCTTTGATCTGGGCGCCACTCATCGTGGGCCTCGGGTGGAGCTTCGGCGCGGGCATGGTGCAACTGGCCTCGCGATTGCAGCAAGGCGAGGAAATCCTGCTGTTGGTCGCTTCGGTTGCCGCGCTGATCGTTTGGGGACTCTGGCGACGGCGGCACCGTACCGAAGTTTAGGGCAACGCTGAACAAGTCCCTCGCGTGTCGCGCGCCATCGCGGGAACTGATTCCGCGTCGTCTTAGGGTCCGCGCCAAACCGGTGTGCGCGCAGGCTTTAGCTCTTCAGCCCCATCGCTTCACGGACCGCGTGCATCGTGGCGCGCGCCGCCGAGCGGGCCTTGTCGCAACCGTCCGCAAGGATGTCTCGCACAAGGGCGGGATTGTCGACGTAGGGCTGCGCGCGTTCGAGCATCGGTTGTTGTTCGCGCAGGATGGCGTCGATCACGGGTTGTTTGCATTCCAGGCATCCAATGCCTGCTGTGGTGCAGCCGCGCTGGACCCAGTCCCGCGTGGACTCGTCGGAATAAGCCAGATGGAACTGCCAGACTGGGCATCGCTCGGGCGATCCTGGGTCGGTGCGCTTGACACGCGCGGGGTCCGTGGGCATGCGTTTGACCTTCTGCTCGACACTGGCGCGCTCTTCCCGAATGGCGATGGCGTTGCCATAGCTCTTGGACATCTTGCGGCCATCCAGGCCGGGAAGCTTCGACTCCGGGGTCAGCAGCGCTTCAGGCTCGCGCAAGATCTGCCGGCGTCCGCCACTGAGCTGCGCACGCAGGGCGTCTTTTTCGGCACGGGACAATTTGCTCGCCGCAATCAGATCGCGAGCTTCATCGCGCTTTTCGATTAGTCCGTCTTGATCTGCCGCTCGGCGCAGTGCGGTGAGCTGGGCGCGAATGCTCTCCGGCAGCTTGGCCGCGGCGGCATGGGCCTGCGCCTCGACGTGTGGGTCCTTGCCATACAGATGGTTGAAACGCCGGGCAATTTCCCGGCTCATCTCGATATGCGGCACCTGATCGGCACCTACCGGCACATAGCGCGCCAGATAGATCAGGATGTCGGCGGCCTGCAACAAGGGATAACCGAGAAAGCCGTAGGTCGTCAGATCCTTGTCCTTCAGATTGGCGATCTGATCCTTGTAGGTGGGCACGCGCTCCAGCCACGACAAGGGCGTGCCCATGCCGAGAAGAAGAAACAGTTCGGCATGCTCCAGCACGCGGCTCTGAACGAATAGCGTGGCCTTGCTCGGATCGACCCCGGCGGCCAGCCAGTCGATGACCATCTCGGTCGTGTGGGTCGAGATGGTTTCGGGGGTTTCGTAATGGGTGGTGAGTGCATGCCAGTCGGCGACGAAAAAATAGCAGGCATGCGTATTCTGCAATTGAGCCCAATTCTTGAGGGCACCGTGGTAATGGCCCAGGTGCAAGGCGCCCGTGGGGCGCATGCCAGACAGGACGCGATCATCGGTGCTGCGGGTCATTTCTGGGGCCTGTTCGGTCAGAGTCATGGGGTGATGAAAGGTGGGATGGGACGGCAGGTCGGGATTCAGAGCAGCATCTGAAATGGGCTGAGCAGGACCTTGAGCACCTGCATGGAAACGGCCATCAGCGGGGAGAGCCAGAAATTGCTGACGATGCCTGTGAGCACCAGCGCCATCACGATGAAGAAGCCGTAAGGCTCGACACGGGAGACAGCAATGGCTTGACGAACGGGCAGCAATCCAACCAGGATGCGTCCTCCATCGAGCGGTGGTAGCGGGAACAGGTTGAACACGAACATCACCAGATTGACCAGAATGCCAGCCTGCGCGACATCGTAAAAATACACTTCGTCGACCGAGAAAGCGTGCAGCGCGACCAGCGCGAGCCCCCACAGGAACGCCTGGAAGAAGTTGGAGGCGGGCCCGGCCAATGCAACCCAGATCATGTCGCTCTTGGGGTT
>JAJTBQ010000192.1 GCA_021286835.1 Thiomonas sp. | reverse complement strand
TCCTGCACTTCTGGCTGCTGGCCTGGAATCTGCGCGAGTTCAGACTGTTCCGCCAGACGGAGGCCTATCAGACGTTGCTGTCCTCCAATGCCGAAATCAGCCTGATGGCGGTGCCGCTCACCCTGGCCATGACCATCAATGTGGCCTTCGTGCTGGGCGCGGTGTTCGTGCCGAATCTCTGGAGCGTGGTCGAATGGATGTATCCCGGCGCGATCGCAGCCTTCCTCGCTGTGGGCATCTACGCGCTGCGCATTCTGGGCGCCTACTTCACCCGTCTGTTCGTGCACGCGCAGTTCGACTTCGCCGAGAACAACTCGCTCGCCCCGATGGTGTCGATCTTCGCGCTGGCGATGATCGCGGTCGGCCTTGCCGCGCCGGGGGCCATGAGCCACCACCGTGAGATCAATGCCATCGCCATGGTGCTGTCGATCTTCTTCGCCAGCGCGGCCATCCTGCTGCTGGTGATCAAGGTCGTGCTCGGGTTCGACGCCATTCTGAGACATGGCATCGCGCCGCCGGCAGCCGGCAGCCTGTGGATCCTGATTCCCATCCTCACGCTGCTCGGCATCACCTGGGTGCGCTGGTCCATGGGGCTGTCGCATCAGTTCGGCAACAAGCAACATCCCACCGACCTGCTGTTGTTCACCACGGTGATCGTGTCGCTGCAGGTGCTGTTCGGCATGATCGGCTACGCGGTCATGAAGAAGCTCAACTACTTTGCCGACTATGCCGGCGGTGCCAAGAGCAATGCCGGGGCGTTCGCGCTGATCTGCCCGGGCGTGGCGTTCTTCGTCTTCGGCATGTTCTTCCTCACCTTCGGTCTGGTCATGCCCAAGCTGGTCGGTGCGGGGTCGTGGATGTACTTCCTGCTCATGTCGCCGCTGGTGCTCGTGCAGATCAAGACCCTTCAGGTCTACTTCCGCCTCTTCGGCAAGCTGCTGCTCAAGCCTCGCCTGCAACTGGCCTCGGCCTGACGCGGTCCATCGCACATGAAAAAGGGACGCCCCGGCGTTCCTTTTTCATGCCGCGAAGATGAGCGGGCGCCAGTGCGCCCAAGGATGCGCCTGCTCCAGTTCGCTGGCGACCTGCAGCAGCAGGTCTTCCCGGCCCCAGGCGGCGGTGCACTGAACCCCGACCGGCAGGCCCTGCGGATCCAACACCCAGGGCACCGACATGGCCGGCGTGCCCGTGAGATTGGCCAACTGGGTGAACGGCGTGCGATGCAGATTCTCGAAAGCCAGACGCTCCACCATGCCGCTGCGGCGCAACACACCGCCCAGGCCGAATCGCAGAATCGCGCCCAGCACGGCGCGTTGCCAGTCCGGCGTGGCCAGCTCGCCGATGCGCGCGGGCGGCTGCGCGCAGGTCGGGGTGAGATACAGATCGAAGCGCGCGAACAAGGCGCCCAGCGCCCGCATCGGGGTGTTCCAGCGCGCGCGGGAAAGGGCGTAGTCCCCGGCCGAGAGGCCGCGGCCGATGAGCGCCAGAGCCTGCGTGTCCGTCTCAAAGGCCGATGGGGGCACGCCCCGTTCCTTCCAGTACCGCAATTGGGCGGCAACCTGGCCGAAGTACATCGTGAGGTAATCCCGCGCCAGCTGCATGCCGTCGCCCACCGGATCGACCCACTCGACGTGATGGCCCAGCGATTGCAGAAGCTGTCCGCAATCGGCCGCCGCCTGCGACCACGCCGCGTCGACCGCGCCGCCGATGGGCGAAGCCGTACTCAGCGCGATGCGCAGCCGAGCGGCGGGCGGATGCACCTCCTGCGCATAGGGGCGAGCAGGCGGCGCAGCGACAAATGGGTCGCCGGGCTCCGCGCCAGCGAGCACATCGAGCAGGGCGGCGCTGTCGCGCACCGAGCGCGAAATCGCATGAACGCTGACGGCGCCCTCCCACAGCTCGTCGAACTGCGGCGCGCAGCTCACCCGGCCGCGCGAAGGCTTCAGCCCGAACAGGCCGCAATACGCCGCCGGAATGCGGATCGAGCCGCCGCCATCGCCCGCCGCCGTCGCTGGCACGATGCCCGCGGCCACGGCCGCGGCTGCGCCGCCCGAAGAGCCGCCCGGCGTGTGGTCCAGACTCCAGGGGTTGCGCGTGGGACCGAAGGCGACCGGCTCGGTGATGGCCTTCAGTCCCAGCTCGGGGGCATTGGTGCGGCCGAAAATCACCAGGCCCGCCTGCTCCCACCGCCGCACGACCGCATCGGTCTGCATCGCCGGCATGCGGGCCAGCCGGGCGTTGCCCTGGCTGGTGGCGTATCCGGCCAGATCCATGCCCAAGTCCTTGAGCAGAAACGGCACGCCGGCAAAGGGGGCGCTTGAAGCGCCGAGCTGCGCCAGGCGGCCCTGGGCGTAGGCGCGCAAATCGCCGCTGACCGCATGGATGCGCGGATTGACCGCATCGCACCGCGCCAGCGCTCCGTGCAAGGCGTCTTGTGCGCTCAACTCGCCGCGCCGGATGCGCGCGGCCAACTCCAGCGCGTCGGGCGGATCGATCGACAAGTCGGGAGGTTCGGTGGACTTCATGATGTGCATCATGAAAGCACATCTCCGTGCCAACAAAAAGGCCTCCTGGTGACAGGAGGCCTTCGGCGGTGCTTGGTGGCCAGGGGCGGAATCGAACCGTCGACACGCGGATTTTCAATCCGCTGCTCTACCAACTGAGCTACCTGGCCATGTTTCTCGACATGCTGTGTCTCGGGCGACCGTGCCCAGCATTTCGGAAAAACCGACATACTAACAAAATTTGCGCGGCCTTTGAGAACAACAGTACCCGCAGGTCATTCGGCGGCGGGACCGAGATGGGCGACTGCTTCGTCGTCCTGCGGGGATGTGGGCTCGCTGCGGTTGCGCATGCCACGGCCAAGGTCGACGCCGAGCTGCTTGATCTTGCGATAGAGATGGGTGCGTTCGAGCCCTGTCTTCTCGGCCACGCGGGTCATGCTGCCGTTCTCGCGGGCCAGGTGAAATTCGAAGTAGGCGCGCTCGAACTCGTCGCGGGCCTCGCGCAAGGGGCGATCGAGCAGAAAGGCGCGCTCGGCAGGCAGTGCCGCGGGTTGCGGGGGCAGTGCCGGCGTGGCGGAGCCTGCTGGGGCGATTGCCGCGGGCGTGAGGTTTGCGCCGCCCGCCTGGCGAGCCACGGGCTTGGTCAGGGCTTGTGAAACCGATTGCAAGAGCTTTTGCAGGGCGATGGGCTTTTCAAGAAAGGCCATGGCGCCGATGCGCGTGGCCTCGACGGCATGGTCGATGGTGCCGTGGCCGGACATCATGATGACGGGCATGGTGAGCTGGCCACTGCTGGACCATTCCTTGAGCAGGGTGACGCCATCGGTGTCGGGCATCCAGATGTCGAGCAGCACCAGATCGGGCTGGGCCTGGGCACGCAGCTGCCGGGCTTGTGCGGCGTTTTCGGCCAGTGACACGCTGTGCCCTTCGTCATTGAGGATTTCGGAGAGCAGCTCACGAATCCCCATTTCATCATCCACCACCAAAATGCTTGCCATACCGATTCACTCTTTCAAGAAAACGCCGGGCAGCCCCAAGTTTTCTCGACCCCCTTGGGGACGGCCTTGATGGGGCGCGGCTTCCGGGCGGTCATGCATGCTGCAAGGGCGCGTGCACAGGAGGCTGTTGCGCCAGTCCCGGGAATATAAGGGATACGCGTGCGCCGCCAACCGACCCCTCGGCCAGCAGGTTCTGAATCTCGATGCGGGCATGATGTTCCTCCGCGATTTTTTTTACCACGGCCAAGCCCAGGCCGGTGCCACGCGGCTTGCTGGTGACGTAGGGCTCGAAGGCGCGGTGGAGAATCTTGTCGCTGAAGCCCGGCCCGTTGTCGCTCACGCTCAGACGAATGCGGGGCACGGCGCCCGGCTGGGCCGCCAGGATCTCGGTACGAAGGCGCACTTTGCGTTCGGGCTGCGCGGCCACGGCGTCAATGGCGTTTTGCAGCAGGTTGTGGATGACCTGGCGCAGTTGGGTGGCGTTGCCCAGGATGTTGGGCAGATCGGCGGCGAGGTCGGCCCGCACTTGCGGATGTTCCTCGGGGCTGGCACCGTCTCTGGCGGGCAGGCTGGTGTAGAGATTGAGAACGTCGCGGATGAGGTCATTGAGGTTCATGGCCTCGGGCTTGCCGGCGGGCAGCCGCGCGTAATCGCGAAAGTCGTTGACCATGTGCTGCATGGCCTGCACCTGATTGACGATGGTCGTGGTGCTGCGCTGGAGCATGTCGCGGTCGGCGCCTTCGAGCTTGCCCGAGAGCTTCATCTGCAGGCGCTCGGCGGAGAGCTGGATGGGCGTCAGCGGGTTCTTGATCTCGTGCGCCAGCCTTCGCGCCACTTCGGCCCAGGCGATCGAGCGCTGCGCGCTGATGACCTCGGTGATGTCGTCGAACACGACCACCGA
>JAJTBQ010000191.1 GCA_021286835.1 Thiomonas sp. | reverse complement strand
TGGAGCGCGTGGCCATCGTCGATTTCGACGTGCATCACGGCAACGGCACCCAGGACATCTTCCGCGGCGATGCGCGCGCGTTGATGGTGAGTTTTTTCCAGCACCCGTTCTACCCATACTCCGGGGCGGAAGAGGGCCAGCCCAATATGCTCAACGTGCCGGTGCCGGCCTACACCCGGGGCGACGCGGTGCGCCGCATCGTCACCGAGCAGTGGCTGCCGCGGCTGCGGGCGTTCGCGCCGCAGATGCTGTTCATCAGCGCCGGTTTCGATGCGCATCGCGAGGACGACATGGGGCAGATGGGCCTGGTGGAAGCCGACTACGCCTGGATCACCCGGCAGCTCGCCGACTTTGCCGAGGCCCAGTGCGAGGGGCGCATCGTCTCCTGCCTCGAAGGCGGCTACAACCTGGACGCGCTCGGCCGCAGCGTGGCCGAGCACATCCGGGTTCTCGCGGGTCTGGACGGCTGAGCAGCCGCCCGGACCGCGCCGCGCTCAGACGCTGCGGTAGAACAGATAGTCGGCCTGGTATTGCACCTGCGTCTTCTGGCCCAGGTTGTCGGCGGTGCAGGCCTGCGTCGGCGCCACGCCGCCCTGGGTGGCCATGCGTTGGATGTAGCTCACTTCGCGCATGGCGCCCATGCCCGTCGCGGGGTTGGCCTTGACCAATTGCAGCGGAATATTGCCGGCGCCTGCAGGGGCGGTGGCGAGCTGGGTGCCCGTCACCTTGGAGCCATCGGCATGTTCCCAGGTGGCGGGCGGGCCGAAGTAGCGCCCGACACTCTTGCCGCCCCGATCGGTCAAGACGGCATCCGGACCCAGGAAGCCCCATTCGAACTGACCCGAAGCCTCCTTCCTGGCGCGGCATTCGTAGGTGATCAGGCCGCGTCCGACGGTTTCGAGCATGAGCTGTTGACCGGCCGGAACCTGCACGCCCTCGGCGGCAGCGCCCGTCGGCGTGGCTGTCGCAGCCTGGGGCAGCGCGACCGAGACGAGGAAGGAAGCGAGGGCGGCATTACGCAGACGACGGACCATTGAGCGTTGCTTCATCATGTTCTCCAGATCAGTTAAGGGAAGGAAGGCCCATGGTGATGGGCTGATGAGGTCTACGCAGCGCCCCAAAGATCGGATTCATTTATATAAAAAAATTACAAAGAGTTACAAAAGTGAAACGCAACTCCGGAAAGATGTGCTGCCCCGTCGCGCCAATTGGCCGCTCGGGGGCGCTCGCTCAACGTGGCCTTAAGGCGAGATCTTGTTGAGCAGCAGCCGGGCGCGGATCTCGCCCACGATGCCGCGGCGGAACAGCAGCACGCAGAGCACGAAGATGGCGCCGATCACCATGCTCACCGAATCGTTGAGCTGGTGAAACCAGTCGATGCCGGTCACCTTCACCAAGAAATGCGAGATCGTGCCCATCTTTTCTTCGAGCACGGTGATGAGGATGGCGCCGAGGATGGGGCCGAGATCCGTGCCCAGACCGCCCACCAGGGTCATCAGAATGACCAGCCCCGAAGTGCTCCAGTGCACGTCCGTCAGCGTCTCGAAGCCCATGACCACGGCCTTCATCGCGCCTGCCAGACCGGCGAAACCGGCCGAAATCAGAAACACGCCGAGCTTGTAGCGATTGACGCGGTAGCCCAGGGAAATGGCCCGCGGCTCATTCTCTCGAACGGCCTGCAGCACCTGCCCGAAAGGCGAATTCACCACCCGGCGAAGAAACCACCAGCTCGCGACGAACACCGCCAGCACGAGGTAATACATCACCCGGTCGGACTGCAGCGGCAGCCCGAACAGCGTGCCGCGCGGAATGCCCTGCAAGCCGTCTTCGCCGCCGGTGAAATTGGCCTGCAGCGCGTAGAAATAGACGATCTGCGCCAGCGCCAGGGTAATCATCGAAAAGTAGATGCCCGAGCGCCGCACGGCGAGCAGCCCCATCACCAGGCCGATCAGCAGCGCGGTGGCCACTCCGGTCAGAATGCCCAGCGGCGTGGGCCAGCCCCAGGTGGTGAGCGCCAGGCCGGTGAGATAGCCGGCGCCGCCGAACAGCGCGGCATGGCCGAACGAGATCAGGCCGGCGTAGCCCGCCAGCAGATTGAAGGCGCAGGCAAACAGCGCAAAGCACATCATGCGCATGCCCAGTACCGGATAGAGGCCGATCCAGGGCGCGATCAGCGCGATCGCCAGCAGGGCCCACAGCAGGCCGTTTGCCAGACTGTTCGACAGGCGGGTGCGTGCGAGCATGCTCATTTCTCCTTGCCGAACAGGCCCGCGGGACGCAGGGTCAGCACCAGCGCCATCAGGATGAAGACCACGGTGCTGGAGATGGGCGAATAAAACACCTTGGCCAGCCCCTCGATCAAGCCCAGCGCCAGGCCCGAGACGATGGCGCCCAGCACCGAGCCCATCCCGCCGATGACCACGATGGCGAACACCACGATGATGAGGTTGGAGCCCATCAGCGGCGAGACCTGGATGACGGGCGCCGCCAGCACGCCGGCCAATCCCGCCAGGGCCGAACCGAAACCGAAGGTCAGCATGACCATGCGCGGGAAGTTCACGCCGAAGGCCTGGATCAGCGCCGGGTTCTCGGTGCCCGCGCGCAGATAGGCGCCCAGCTTGGTGCGGTCGATCAGCAGCCAGGTGCCGATGCTCACCAGCAGACTGGCCGCCACCGCGAAGAGGTAATACGCGGGCAGGAACATGAAGCCCAGATTCAGCGTCGCGCTGAGCAGTTCAGGCGGGTTGTAGGGAGCGCCCGCCACGCCGAAGAACGAGCGGAACACGCCTTCGATCAGCAGGGTGAGGCCGAAGGTCAGCAGCAGACCGTAGATCGGATCGATGCCGCGCAGCCGCCGCAGCGCGACGCGCTCCACACCGATGCCGAACAGGCCGACGAGCAGGGGCGCGAACAGCAGCATCCACCAGAAATTCAGATGCAGGTATTGGCCGCCCATCCAGGTGAACATCGCGCCCATCATGAAAAACGCGCCGTGGGCGAAATTGACCACGTCCATCAGGCCGAAGATCACGGCCAGCCCGAGCGAGAGCATGGCGTAGAAGGCGCCATTCACCAGGCCCAGCATGAGTTGCCCAAGCAGCAGGGGCAGGGGGAAACCGAACAATTCAGTCAAGCGAAACCTCGCACATCAGGCCACGGATGAAGCCGTCTGCGCCACGCCGCGCGCGGCGCAGACGGGCATCGTTTTTTACTTGTCCAGCGGGCAGCCGTAGGCGGATGCCGGGCCGAAGGCGTCGTTGCCGGGGATGGTCTGCACCAGCTTGTAGTAATCCCAGGGCTCTTTCGATTCCGCCGGGGTCTTGACCTGCTCCAGGTACATGTCGTGGATCATCAGGCCGCTCGCGCGCAGGGTGCCGTCCTTCATGTACATGTCGTTGACCTTGGTCTTGTGCAGCTCGGCCATGACCTTGGCGCCATCGGTCGTGCCCGCGGCCTTCACGGCCTTCAGATAGGTCATCGTCGCGGAATAGTCGCCAGCCTGCAGGAAGGTCGGCATGGCGTGCATTTCCTTGAAGTAGCGTTCGGCCCAGGCGCGCGACTGGGCGCTTTGGTTCCAGTACCACGGCGTGGTCAGGTACAGGCCCTGCGCGGCCGGCAGGCCGACGCTGTGGATGTCGGTGATGAACAGCAGCAGACCGGCGAGCTTCATGGTCTTGGTCACGCCGAACTGGTTGGCCTGCTTGATCGCGTTGTCGGCGTCGCCGCCGGCGTTGGCCAGCCCGAGCACCTGGGCTTTGGACGCCTGGGCCTGCAGCAGGTAGGACGAGAAGTCCGACGCGCCCAGCGGCGCGAGCACCTGGCCGACCACGGTGCCGCCATCGGCCTTCACGACCTTGGCGCCTTCGTCTTCAAGCGACTTGCCGAAGGCATAGTCGGCGGTGAGGAAGTACCAGCTCTTGCCACCATTCTTGATCACCGCGCTGGCGGTGCCGCGCGCCAGCGCGGTGGTGTTGTAGGCGTACATGACGGTGTAGGGCGTGCACTGCTTGCCGACGATGCTCGACGCGCCCGCGCCGACCACGAAGAACGGGGTCTTGTATTGCGCGGCGACGGGTTCCATGGCCAGCGCGGTGCCGCTGTTGGTGCCGCCGATGAGCATGTTCACGCCATCCTGCGACAGGTACTCCTTGGCCTTGCCCGCGGCCAGATCGGCCTTGTTCTGGTGATCGAAGCTCACCAGCTCGATCTTGCGGCCCAGCACGCTGCCGCCGAAGTCGGCGATGGCCATCTTGATGGCGGCCACGCCGCCGGGGCCGTCCACCGCGGAGTAAACGCCCGACAGATCGGTGATGAAGCCGATCTTGACGGGAGGCTCGGCGGCGCTGGCCGAGGCCAGCGTGCCCAGGGCCAGGGTGAGGGCAGAGGCGAGAGTCTTGAGTTTCATGGGAGTCTCCAAAAGGGTTTGCGCTTTC
>JAJTBQ010000190.1 GCA_021286835.1 Thiomonas sp. | reverse complement strand
TCAGTAATCAATCTCCGCCCGGCCGTCCTTCGAAAGCTGGGCCAGCGCGCTGAGCACCGGGTCGGTGGTCGGCAGGCGGTAGCCCGCCACGCTCAGGCGCACCTGGGCGCCGGCGCGCTCGATGTCGAGCAGCAGCGGCAATCCTTCCTCGCAGGCGTGCTGGCGGGCGAGTCCCACCAGCGGTTCGGCCGAGCTGCTGCCGTTGAGCTTGAGACGGATGCTCTTGCCCAGGCGCGCGCGGGCTTCTTCCAGCGTCCACACCGCATCGGCGTTGAAACGCAGCCCGCCGTTGAAGCGGTCGATCTGCGCCTTGCCGCGCAGCACCAGCAGGGCGTCGTCGCGCAGACGGTCGCGCACGGTGTCGAGCAGGCTTTCGCCGATGACGATCTCCATCGCCCCGGAGCGATCTTCCAGCGTGAGGATGGCGATGCGCCCGCGCTGCGACTGCACCAGGCGCACCCCGGCGGCGATGCCGGCGATGAGCACCGGGTCGCGCGAATCCACCAGATCCATCAGCGCGGTCGGGGCGAAGCGCCGCACTTCCTCGGCGCTGGCGTCGAACAGGTGGCCGCTGAGGTAGTAGCCGATGGCGGCTTTCTCATTCGAGAGCTTGGTGCGCAGATCCCAGGGCTCGACCTCGGGCAGCCGCGGCTCGTGCGCCGGGTTGTGGCCGCCATCGGCGGCGTCGGCGGCGAACAGGTCGAACAGCCCCGCCTGCTGCCGGGCGGCCTCGCGCTGCGCGGCGTAATCCATGGCCGTTTCCACCGCGGCCAGCACGGCCGCGCGCTCGGGATGCAGGGTATCGAAGGCGCCTGCCTTGGCCAAAGCTTCGAGCACGCGTTTGTTGAGGCGGGTGCGATCCACCCGTTCGGCAAAGTCGAACAGCGAGCTGAAGGGCCGCTCCTGACGGGCCGCGATCATGGCTTCCACGGCGGCCTGGCCATTGCCCTTGATGGCCCCCAGCGCGTAACGGATGGTCTTGCTGTCCACCGGGTCGAAGCGCCACTGCGAGGCGTTCACATCGGGCGGCAGCACGGCGATGCCGCGCGCCTGCGCATCTTCCACCAGCACCTTGAGCTTGTCGGTGTCGTCGAGGGCGATGCTCATGTTGGCAGCGAGGAATTCGGCGGGGTAGTGCGCCTTCATCCAGGCCGTCTGCACCGCGAGCAGCGCGTAGGCGGCGGCGTGCGATTTGTTGAAGCCGTAGCCCGCGAACTTCTCCATCAGGTCGAAGATTTCGTTGGCCTTCTCCGGCTTGATGCCGTTTTTCGCCGCGCCTTCGGCGAAGATGCCGCGGTGCTTGGCCATTTCTTCGGGCTTTTTCTTGCCCATGGCGCGGCGCAGCAGGTCGGCGCCGCCGAGCGAGTAGCCGCCGATGACCTGGGCCACCTGCATCACCTGCTCCTGATAGACCATGATGCCGTAGGTTTCCTCCAGCACCGGCGCCATGCGCGGGTCGGGGTAGGCCACGTCTTCCTTGCCCGCCTTGCGTGCGCAATAGGTGGGAATGAGGTCCATCGGGCCGGGGCGGTACAGCGCCACCAGGGCGATGATGTCCTCGAAGCGGTCGGGCCGCGCGTCGCGCAGCATGCCCTGCATGCCGCGCGATTCGAGCTGGAACACGGCCACGGTATCGCCCTTGGCCATGAGTTTGTAGCTCCTGGCGTCGTCCAGCGGAATGTCTTCGAGGCGAAAACCGGCGCGGTCGGGGTGGTTGCGGCGGATCAGCTCGGCGCCGAGTTCGAGAATGGTCAGCGTGGCCAGGCCCAGAAAGTCGAACTTCACCAGTCCGGCGGCTTCGACATCGTCCTTGTCGTACTGCGACACGGCGTCGGTGCTGCCCGGCTGCGCATAGAGCGGACAGAAGTCGGTGAGCTTGCCCGGCGCGATGAGCACGCCGCCCGCGTGCATGCCGATGTTGCGCGGCAGCCCTTCGAGCTGCTGGGCGAGATCGAGCAGCTGCTTGACCTCCTCCTCTTCCTCATAGCGTTGCGCCAGCATCGGCTCCTGCTTGAGCGCGTCCGCGATGGTGATGTGCTGGCCCGGCTTGGCCGGGATGAGCTTGGCGATGCCGTCGCAGAAGGTGTAGCTCAGATCGAGCACGCGCCCGACGTCGCGCACCGCGGCGCGCGCGGCCATGGTGCCGAACGTGGCGATCTGCGACACGGCCTCGACGCCGTACTTCTCCTTGACGTAGTCGATGACGCGGTCACGGTTCTCCTGGCAGAAGTCGATGTCGAAGTCGGGCATCGACACCCGCTCGGGGTTGAGAAAGCGCTCGAACAGCAGGGCGTATTCCAGCGGATCGAGATCGGTGATGCGCAAGCTGTACGCCACCAGCGAGCCCGCGCCCGAGCCCCGCCCCGGCCCGACCGGGCAGCCATGGTTCTTCGCCCAATTGATGAAGTCGGCCACGATGAGGAAGTAGCCCTCGAAGCCCATCTTGGCGATGATGCCCAGCTCGTACTCCAGCCGCTCCTGATAGCGCGGACGGGCGGTCTCGCGGCGGCCCGCATCGGGGTAGAGCACGGCCAGCCGCTGCTCCAGCCCGTCCTGCGCCTGCTGGCGGAAGAACTCGGCCGGCGTCAGCCCCTGCGGCGTGGGGAACAGCGGCAATTGCGGCTTGCCCAGATCGAGCACCAGATTGCAGCGCTGCGCCAGGGCCACGGTGTTGGCAAGCGCCGAGGGCACATCGGCGAACAGCGCCTCCATCTCGGCCTGCGACTTGAAATACTGCTGATCGGTGAACTTGCGCTGGCGGCGCGGGTTGCCCAGGGTTTCGCCCTCGGCAATGCACACCCGCGCCTCGTGGGCATCGAAGTCGTCGGCCTTGAGAAACTCCACCGGATGCGTGGCCACCACGGGCAGGCCAAGCTCGGCCGCCAAGGGCACGGCCGCCTGCACATGCGGCTCGCAGGCGGCATGGCCGCTGCGCTGCAGCTCGATGTAGAAACGGCCGTCGAACACGGCCGCGTGCTGGCGGGCCAGGTCGCGCGCGGTAGCTGTGTCGCCCTGCAGCAGCGCCTGGCCAATACCACCTTCATGCGCGCCCGAGAGGGCGATCAGGCCCTCGGCCAGACCGCCTTCCAGCCACTCCCACTGCACCACGGCGCGTCCGCGCTGCTGATTGCCCAGCCAGGCCCGGCTGAGCAAATCACAGAGATTGAGATAGCCCGTCCGGTTCTGCACCAGCAGCAGCAAGCGCGTGAGCTGCTCGGGGTTGCGGGCGCTGCCCAGCAGCACGTCGCAGCCGATGATCGGCTTGACCCCGGCGTCCAGCGCGGCCTTGTAGAACCGCACGGCGGCGAACAAATTGTTGAAATCGGTGATCGCCAGCGCCCCCTGCCCGTCACGGGCGGCTGCAGGCACCATATCGTCCACGCGCAAGGCGCCGTCGACAATGGAGTACTCGGTATGGGTGCGGAGGTGAACGTAGGGCATCGGGGCATTTTAGGCAACGCTGTTCACCGTAGAAGCCAGCCCAGGGCGCGCTGATCACCCGGCGCCCGTCTCCGCAATCAACACATCGGCAGGGATGCCGAGGCTTTTGTGCAGTCTGCGGATCATGGCCAGCGTCAGCGGGCGCTTGCGGCTCAGGACTTCGTAGACCCGGTTGCTTTTGCCAATGATCGGCTCAAGGTCTTTGACGGACAGGCCACTCTGCTCCATCCGGAATTTGATGGCTTCCACCGGGTCTGGCGCGGTGATGGGTATGTGTTTGGCCTCGTAGGCTTGCACCAGCGTCGCCAGGATGTCCAGGCGATCCCCCTCTGGCGTGCCCAGATCAGGATCAGAGTCCATCAAGGTCGAAATCTCTTTGAGGGTAGCCTTGTAGTCTGCTTCGGTGTGGATAGGGCGGATGTCCATGTTTTCCTCCGTGGCCGGTCAGGCCGACTCGATGGTTTCTGCGTCCACTGCGTCGTACTCCTTGTGGGTGCCGACAAACTTCACGTAGACGATCTGTAACTTGTACGCAATGGCCACGATCAGCCGATAGTCATTGCCTTTGATGTTGAAGACCACGCGACGGTTCTTCAGCACGCTGGCGCTGCGGTACTGCGCCTTGATGTCAGCAGGCTGGGTCCAAGCCGCACTCGTGGCCTCCTCGTACCAAGCCTTCAGCGGCTGCTCGGCGTCGGGATAGCGCTCCCAGAAGGCTCGAAGGGTGGACACGGCAATCACTCGCATGGGGCGAAGTTTAGTCCCATAATGGGACTACAGCAAGTGACATCCGAACAAAGCCCGCGACGGCCCTTGAAACCCCGACCCAACTCGCAGTTCAGGCCTGACCGGGAAAAGTCATGACGCTTCGACCCGCGTTATTTCATCATTTACTGCTTTTATTTTCGTTCTTTTCCGCCCATCATTCCTGCAATTTTTCTCTCTGCTATGGTGTCGGCCAGGGTGGCGGCGACCCCCTTTGCCACACACCGGAGACCCCGCACGATGATCAACAGCTACCTGCCCGC
>JAJTBQ010000189.1 GCA_021286835.1 Thiomonas sp. | reverse complement strand
GCCGCACTTGCCGCAGCGCAGCAAGTGGGCTTCAATCGGGCTTTGCCTATCTATTCATTTCTCACGGAGACCCCCTGATGACCTCAACGCTCAGCCTCAAGGACAAAACTGCCATCGTCACCGGTGCCGCCAGCGGCATCGGCAAGGAAATTGCCGAGACCTATGCCAAGGCCGGCGCCAAAGTCGCCATCGCCGACCTGAACCTCGACGCCGCCAACGCGGTGGCCGAGGCCATCAACAAGGCTGGTGGACGGGCCATGGGCGTGGCCATGAACGTGACCGACGAAGCGCAGGTGAACGCCGGTTGCGAGGCCGTGGCCAAGGCCTTCGGTCCGGTGGACATCCTGGTGTCGAATGCCGGCATCCAGATCGTGAATCCGATCGAGAACTTCGCTTTCGCCGACTGGAAGAAGATGCTCGCCATCCATCTCGACGGCGCGTTTCTCACCACCAAGGCCGTGCTTCCGGGCATGTACGCCAAGAAGGGCGGCGTGGTCATTTACATGGGCTCGGTGCATTCGCACGAGGCCAGCAAGCTCAAAAGCGCCTACGTCACCGCCAAGCACGGCCTGCTCGGGCTGGCGCGCGTGCTGGCCAAGGAGGGCGGCCCCAAGGGCGTGCGCTCTCATGTGATCTGCCCCGGCTTCGTGCGCACCCCGCTGGTGGACAAGCAGATCCCCGAGCAGGCCAAGGAGCTGGGCATCACCGAAGACGAAGTGATCAAGAACGTGATGCTCAAGGACACCGTGGACGGCGAGTTCACCACGACGCAAGACATCGCCGGCCTCGCGCTTTTCCTCGCCGCCTTCCCCACCGCAGCGCTGACCGGACAGTCCATCATCGCCAGCCATGGCTGGTGCATGAACTGAACGACGCCATGCCCGCGCAACCCCGCACGCGCCAACCCCAGGAGCCGAGCTGCCGCGCCGACGCGGTGCTGGCGCAGGTGCGGCAGTACGACCGCGTGGCCCTGGTGCTGCAGGGTGGCGGCGCCCTCGGGGCGTATCAATGCGGCGTGGTGCAGGCTCTGGAAGATTGCGGCGTGCATCCGAACTGGGTGGCCGGCATCTCCATCGGCTCGATCAATGCGGCGCTCATTGCGGGCAACGCGCCGGGTCAACGCACGGCCGCCCTGCAAACGTTCTGGGAGACGGTGACCCAGCAGCCCATCCTGCCCACGCTGCCATGGGAGCATGGTGCCGCGCTGGGCTGGATTCCGGAGCCGCTGCAACCTCAGCTCGCCGCATGGCAGGGCCTGCGCGCCATCTTCGAAGGCCAGCGCGGCTTCTTTCTGCCACGCTGGCCCCTGGGCGGCCATCAGCCGGCACAGGCCAGTTTCTACGACACCGCGCCGCTGCGCGACACCCTCACCCGGCTGATCGATTTCGACCGGCTCAACAGCGGCGAAACCCGCATCAGCGTGGGCGCGGTGAATGTGCGCACCGGCAATCTGGTGGTGTTCGACAGCGCCGAGATGCGCCTGGGCCCGGAGCACATCATGGCCTCGGGCGCGCTGCCGCCGGGTTTCGCCGCGGTGGAGATCGACGGCGAGTTCTACTGGGACGGCGGGCTGGTGTCGAACACGCCTTTGTCGCAGGTGCTGGGCGGCCATCCCAGCCACCACACCCTGGTGTTCCAGGTCGATCTGTGGAGCGCGGAGGGCGAGGTGCCGCAGACCTTGCTCGACGTGGCGGAACGGCAGAAGGACATCCAGTACTCCAGCCGCACACGCACCATCACCACCACGCTGCAAAGAGCGCAGCAGCAGCGCCGCATTCTGCGCGAGTTGCTCGATCGCATTCCCGCCAGCCAGCGCAAAAACGACGCGCTGTGCCAGCAGGTCCGCGAGATGGCGCGGGACAAGCGCTACAACGTCATCCACCTGATCTACCGCGACAAGGCCTTCGACGGCCAGGGCAAGGATTACAACTTCGGCCGCGCCGAAATGCGGTCTCACTGGCGCAGCGGTCTCGACGATATGCACCGCACGCTCGACCACCCGGACTGGTTCGCCCTGCCCGGGGCGGAACTGGGCTTCGTCACCCACGACGTCCATACCCAGGCCTGAAGCGCCGAACGGCCCGGACGGAAGCCGCGCCGATCAGGGCGTGAGCATGGTCACGCCCCGCAGATCGCAGGCCATGATGGCCTGCCGCAGCGCGGCAATGGCCTCGTGCCGGGTAAAGCTCTTGCGCCACACCAGCACCACGCGGCGCGTGGGCGGCGGTTCGTCGAAAGGCACATAGCAGACGTGATCGGTGCTGGGGTCGGCCGCATGCGGCACATCCTGCCGCGGAACCGAGAGTTTGGGCACCACGGTGATGCCCATGCCCGAGGCCACCATGTGTTTGATGGTTTCGAGCGAAGAGCCCTCGAAGCTCTTGCGTATGCCCTCCGAACTCGGGGAGAAACGCGCAAACTCCGGACAGACTTCGAGCACATGGTCGCGAAAACAATGGCCGGTGCCCAGCAGCAGCATGGTTTCGTCCTTGATGGCCTCGGCGCTCAGCGCCTTGCACTGCGCCATGGCGTGGCCGCGCGGCACGGCCACGACGAAGGGCTCGTCGTACAGCGGCGAGACCGCGAGGCCCTGGTCGGGAAACGGTTCGGCCAGAATCGCCGCATCGAGTTCGCCGGTACGCAACATTTCGAGCAGCCGGGTGGTGAAGTTTTCCTGCAGCAGCAAAGGCATCTGCGGGGTGCGGGCGATGACATGGCGCACCAGCTCGGGCAGCAGGTAGGGAGCCACGGTGTAGATCACGCCCAGCCGCAGCGGCCCGGCCAGCGGGTCTTTGCCGCGTTTGGCGATTTCCTTGATCGAGGCGGCCTGCTCGATGACGCGCTGCGCCTGCTCGACGATGGATTCGCCAATGGGCGTCACGCTGACTTCGTTGCCGCCGCGCTCGAACAGGCGCACGTCCAGTTCGTCTTCGAGCTTCTTGATGGCGACGGACAAGGTGGGCTGGCTCACGAAACAGGCCTCGGCGGCCCGGCCGAAATGTCGCTCGCGGGCGACGGCGACGATATAGCGCAATTCTGTCAGGGTCATAGAAAGAATTAAAACAGAATCCCCACCGGATTGTGTCAATCAATGTATTCGGGTGCCGCCGACGAGAGATTGCGGCAAGCCCATTCAGGCGCTCAACCAGTCGAAGCCCTCGCCCAACCAGCGCGCGACATGCTGCCGAGCGGCCTCGGGCGCGCTGTGCAACAGTCGCTGCGCGGTATCGCGCGCGGCCTCGAGCAGATCGGCGTCATGGGCGAGATCGGCATAGCGCAGGCCGGGCACGCCGGACTGCCGCAGACCCAGCAGTTCGCCCGGGCCGCGCAGCTCCAGGTCTTTCTGCGCCAGGGCGAAGCCGTCGGCCAGCTCGCGCATCGCCGCCAGGCGCTCGCGCGCCGCGGGCGACAGGGGCGAGCTGAACAGCAGCACACAATCGGACTGCGCCGCGCCGCGCCCGACCCGCCCGCGCAGTTGATGCAGTTGCGACAGACCGAAGCGCTCGGCGTGCTCGATGACCATGAGGCTGGCGTTGGGCACATCCACGCCGACCTCGATCACCGTGGTGGCCACCAGCAGGCCGATCTCCCCGGCGCTGAACGCCTGCATGGTGGCGCGTTTCTCGCCCGCCTTCATGCGCCCGTGCAGCAGGCCGACGCGCGCTGCCGTCTGGCCAGGCACCGCCGCCAGCGCGGCGCTGAGTTCGGCATGGGTGGCGACGGCGTTCTGCAGGTCCAGCGTCTCGCTCTCTTCCACCAGCGGGCAGACCCAGTAGGCCTGCCTGCCTTGCGCGATCAGCCCGCCCACCCGCTCAATGAGGTCGTCGCGCCGCTCGGCGCTGACCACGGTGGTGCGCACGGGCGTGCGCCCCGGCGGCAGGCTGTCGATGGTGGAGACGTCCAGATCGCCGAACAGCGCCATGGCCAGGGTGCGCGGGATGGGCGTGGCGCTCATCATCAGCAGATGGGGCTGCAGTCCACTGCCCTGCGTACCCGCGAGCAGGCTGTCGCGCAAGGCCAGGCGCTGCGCCACGCCAAAGCGATGCTGCTCGTCCACGATGGCCAGCCCCAGCCGCGCAAAGCGCACCTGGGCCTGAATGACCGCATGGGTGCCGAGCACGAGTTGGGCCTGGCCGCTGGCCACTCGCTGCAGCGCGATCTCGCGCTCCTTGCGGCTCTGGCTGCCCGAAAGCCACGCGACGCCCACGCCCAGCGGCTCCAGCCAATCGGCGAGCTTGCGGGCATGCTGGGCCGCGAGAATTTCCGTGGGCGCCATGATGGCGCACTGCCAGCCTGCGGCCATGGCCTGCGCCGCCGCCAGCGCAGCCACCACGGTCTTGCCGCTGCCCACATCGCCCTGCAACAGCCGGTGCATGGGCGCCGTCTGCGCGAGGTCGGCCGAAATCTCGGCCACGCAGCGCTCCTGCGCTGCGGTGAGGGTGAACGGGAGTGCGGCCCGCAGTTGCTGCGGCAGCAGGTCAACGC
>JAJTBQ010000188.1 GCA_021286835.1 Thiomonas sp. | reverse complement strand
TGGCGACCGACAGGGTCAGCGCAGTGACGATGCCCTTCATCACCGGGGAAATGCCTGGGTCGGTGTACTGATGGTGCGTGCCCACCGGCAGCGAAAACACGAACAGCAGCAGAAATGCCAGCCGCGCCAGCGGGTCAGACACCAGCTTGCCACCCGCCTGTCGTGGCAACAGGGCATAAATGGAGACATAGCCCGGCATCAGCCAGTAGTACACGATGGGGTGACCCGTCCACCAGAACAGCGTGCGAGCGAGCAAGGGGTCGATGGTGTGCACCAGCCCCATCGACCACGGGTCGAGCATGAACACCGCCTCGGTACCCGCGCCCAGCGCCGCCAGCAGCCACATCAGCAGCGTCGTGGCGCTCATGTAGGTCACCAGTGGGGTGTACTGGCCGGGGTTGGCGCGCTTCCAGCGGCTGCGCATTTCCAGCACAACAATCAGCGGCAGAATGCTCGCCACCACCACCAGGGTGATGCCCAGGTAGAACCAGGCACTGCCCTTGAGCGGCGCATACATGGTGTAGAGAACGCTCGACGAGTTGTCGAACATGGCGTAGGCAGCCATCAAGGTTCCCAGCAGCATCAGCCCGTAAGTGAACCAGGCCAGCGCCATATTGGGCTTGAGCTTCAACTCACGCGCCGGCAGGTACATCAGCCAACCGCTGATGGTGAAAAAGGTGAACACATAGGCGTTGAGCACGCCATGCATTGTCAGGCCCTGGTAGTACGACTTGAGGAAGGGCTGAAGGTAGGGATAGAGATCGATACCGGCGTAATTGGTGCTTTGCAGCACGCCAATGGCGATGCCCAGCATCAGCGCCAGAAAACCAGTGACCCAGAAGGCCAGCAGCATTTTCTTTTCGCCGGCGATTTCGTGGGTGGTGGGTGCCGCCAGGGTGTGCGGGGCGTTGGGGCTGAGAACTGCGCTCATGATTGTTTCGCTCCGGTGATGACGATCTTGCCGATCATGGCCTGATGGCCGGCGCCGCAATACTCGTTGCAGATAATTTGGAAGACGCCAGGCTTGTCGAAGGTGTAGCTGACATGGCCCACCACACCGGGAATGGCGGTGAGGTTGATGCTGGTGCCCTGCACTTCGAAGCCATGAATCACGTCACCGCTGGTCACGTAAAACGTGACGTGCGATCCGGCCGGGAGGGTCAGCGGCGTGCCGCTGCCGGGCGACCAGCTCCAGGCGCGCCCGATCTCATACACGTCGTAGCTGTTGGGCCCGGTCTGCTTGACCCCGGTCCCCTGAAAATCGGCCATGTTCGCTGGGGTGTTGGGGTTTTCGTAGAACTGCGTGGTTTTCGCCACCAGGCCGTAGTCGTGCACGACGAACCACACGGCAACCACGAACAGCACGGCGATCAGGACGACGGAGATGAAGATCCAGATTCGCTCGTGCCGCAGCGCGACATGATGAAACTGATCCTCGAAGGCATCAGGAGATGTGGACGACATGGCAGTTCTCAGGCGTGAATGGAGAAATACGCCGCGACCATTACCCACAGGCCGACGACCACGATGAACAAGGCGGCCACAATCACCCAGGCTCCCATCGGGCGGGCGTAGTGCATATCGGGCATGGGCAGGTTGTGCGCCTCGATGGAGCGTGAGCCCGGCCTGGTTACTGGCATGGGCAAATAAGGTTGTTCTTCGGTCATTGGGCTCTCCTCAGGGTGGGGTGCGGCAACTTGTCGCAGGTTGTCGCAGCAGAATAAGCATCGACTGATGTTCGAGTTTGTGACAGATCAAGCACGCCGGGCAGGGTTTGTATCGTTTGTGTCGGTGTGTAAATGGGGCGGTGAGCGGGGCGGCTTTCCCCTTCAACGCGGGCAGAGGCGGCTGCCCAAGGTGCCGGCAATGCGCTGGGCGATCTCCATCAGATGTTGTCGGCCGGCCGGAGTGGTCTCTTGTTGCAGTGTCTGGTCGAACAGTGCCAGCCAGCGCTCGAAATGTGCAGCTTGCAGTGGCAGGGGGCGGTGCGCCTGAAGCGCGTTGCGGTGATAGCGCCCGGCCAGCAGGGCCACCGAGGCCCAGAAATCGACCATGCGCTCGAAATGCGCTTCCCAGTCATCGATGTGCGCGTCGAATATCGGGCCCAGATCTGGATCAAGTCTGACCCGCGCATAAAACGCCCTCACAACCTGATCAAGCACAGCCTCGTTCAGCCCAGTCTGGGCACGCAGGCGGGCAGCCAATGCGCCGCGGCGATCTTGCGGCTCGGAAGTCTCGGACAGCGTGTCGAGCTCTTGCCGAAACTGGCTTCGTCTGCTTGCTGGCTCTTCAGCCGGAATCGCAGTAGTATGTTCCATGAGTGCCCTTAAGTGGATTTATTTATTCCACTATAAATTTTCCGCCTCATGAGGGCAAGTGACAAAATGAAACTCACCCAGTTCTCCGACTACGGCCTTCGCGCTCTTATGGTGCTCGCCTCTGAGCCGAATAAAACATTTAATAGCAAACAGATGGCCGCAATACTTGATGTATCGCGCGAACATCTGATCAAAATTCTCCAGCGCTTGGCATTGGGGGGATATGTGCGCAATCTGCGCGGCGCTGGAGGCGGTGTTCGTCTCGATAAAGAGGCGCATGAAATACTTCTAGGCAATCTTGTGCGCTGGCTCGAAGACGGCCAGGGCCTTGTGGAATGTCTGCGTCCCGACGGTGGGCATTGCAATCTGACCCCCGTTTGCCTGCTGCGCTCCCAGCTCAACGATGCGGCACAGGCGTTCTACGCACGGCTGAACGACGCCACCCTGGCGGACTGTCTGCACCCGCCGCTGCAGCATTTCGTAGCCGACCGGGCGCGGAATATCGTTTTGAGCCAGGCTGAATCTGACTGATGCGGCCATGCTGACCGACGCTCTGCTGCTCTACGCTCATCTCTCTGCCATGCTGGGATTGGCGGTGTTTCTCACGGCCAAGACCAGCCTGACGCGAGCGGGCGCGATCGACGCCCTCGTGCTGGCCCGTCTGCGGCGCTTGGACATCTGGGTTTGGGGGAGTTTTGCCGCCGTGCTGCTCAGCGGGCTGGCGCTGGTGTTCTTGGGCATCAAAGGGGCGCCGTGGCTTTTGCACAATCCGCTGCTCTGGGCCAAAGTGCTGCTGCTGGCGCTGATGGCCGCGATGTCCTGGCCATCCTCTCGTCGATTGGCCGACTGGGCGCAGCACTGCGCTCAGCATGACCGCTGGGCGCCTTCCACCGACGAGGTGACCCAAGAGCGCCGCTGGCTGATGGCGCAGTCCCATGTGATGGTTGTCATTCCCTTGCTGGCGACGCTGATGAGTCACGGCTTCGGCTGACGCCGATGCGCGGCCTTCGGCTCAGAGCCCTTCGTCCGCGTCCTGACGGGCGCGAAGGGCTCGGCGCATCGCATCGACCCGGCGCTCCACCCCATCGCGGTCGCGCAAATAGTCCTGCAGGGGCACGATCACGCAGAGCTCCGGCCGCAAAGTGCCCAGGGTCCGGCTTTGACCATAGCCTTCGATGCAGAAGAAATAGCGCATCGCGTCGTCTTCGTCTCTGGCCTGGGGGATGAAAAACCAGTGGTCGCTGTCACCGTAATGCAGCAGATAGTCAACTGGCTCTTCCACACTCATGCTCCTCGCAGATGCGCCGCCAGCCACACCAGCCCGACGAACACCGGCTGGTGCAGCAGATAGATGGTGAGCGGCCAACGTCCGAGAAAGGACAACGGACGCACGACGGGCAGATGACGCATCGGCCGGAACTGCACCCGCGCCAGCAGCCAGCCCACGCCCGCGCCGATCCACAGCACGCCGATCCACGGCAGCAAGGGCGCGTAATCCTCGGTAATGGGCTTTTGAGTGATCAGCCCGGTCCAGTTCCACAGGGGCGGATTGAAGAACGCATGTCCCCAGAGCTGCGGTGCCGCGATGGCGATGGGGGCGAGCAACAGCACCCATGCCCGCGCATGACGGAACACCAGCCGATGCAGCAGCAGCATGGCCGCGATGCCTTGCAGAATGCCGAAGTAGATGAAGCTGTGGGGAAAGGCCGCATAACTGCCTGCCGTGACCAGCAGCGAAGCCCCCGCGATCTGCGCCCAGCGCGTCCAGAATTGCCGCGCCGGACGGCCGCTCACATCGGTGAAGGTCTGCGTCAGCCCTACGGTGAACACGAACAGGCTGACGATGGCGATGCGCTGATCGAGCCACCACGGGCTGGTGTAGAAGTCGGTGTGGATGAAGCCGAACCAGTTCAGGTCGAAACTGAAATGGAACGACATCATCCACAGCACGGCCAGGCCGCGCAGGGTGTCGACGCCGCCGAAGCGGCTGGTACGGCTGCCCTCCATGATCAGGCCCACCCCGCCGCCGGGCCGCCCCAAGGCGGGGTGCGCCCCCTCGGGGGGCAGCGACCGCACAGCGGGAGCGTGGGGGCCACTTCAGTCACACCACACTCGCGCGTTGCGGAACATGCGCATCCACGGGCTGTCTTCACCTTGCCCCTCCGGGGTCCAGCTCATCTG
>JAJTBQ010000187.1 GCA_021286835.1 Thiomonas sp. | reverse complement strand
ATGCTCCCGCAGACTGGCCGCCCGCCTTGCGCGCCCTGGCCCGGCCCCATCGTCTGCAGGCCGGGCAAACCGTGTTCGTGCGCGGTGAAGGCCCCGAGCGCGTGTTTTGGGTCGAACGGGGCGAGGTGCGCCTGCAGCGTGCTTCGGCGGATGGCCGGCTGATTGTGCTGCAGCGCGTGCGCCAGGGCTTTCTGGCCGAAGCCAGCCTGCAGGCCCCGGCTTATCACTGCGACGCCTGGGTGGCGCAGGATGGACTGGCCTGGAGTTTCGCCCGGGCGCCCCTGCTGGCGGCCATGGCCGAATCGAACGCCTTGGCACTGTGGTGGGCGGGCCGCCTGGCGCAGCAATTGCGCGACGCCCGCCTGCGCTGCGAGCGCCTGTCCCTGCACACGGCACGCGAGCGGGTGCTGCATGCGCTGGAGACCGAAGGCCGGGACGGCGTGCTCGCGCTGCCCGCTCTGCGCAAGGACTGGGCCGACGAACTCGGCCTCACGCCCGAGGCGCTCTACCGCACCTTGGCCGTCTTGCAGCGCGAAGGCGTGGTGGTGCTGCGCGACGGACAACTGCATCGCGGCCAGGCGTAGCGATGCGCACGCGGGTCAGCCCGCGCGGCGGCCGTCTTCGCCGATCACCACTTCCCCGTCTTCCTTGCTGAAGGGCGGCAGCGGCCCGGCGGGCAGCAGCTCAAGCACGGTTTCGGAAGGGCGGCACAGGCGGGTGCCCTTGGGCGACACGACGATGGGGCGCTCGATGAGGATGGGGTGGGCCAGCATGGCCTCGATCAGGGCGTCGTCCGTCAGCGTGGCGTCATCGAGGCCGAGCGCCTCGAAGGGCGTGCCTTTGCGCCGCAGCAGTTGCCGGGGCGCCATCTGCAGTGACGACAGCAAGGCAAGCAAGGTGGCGCGGTCGGGCGGTGTCCTGAGGTATTCCACGATTTCCGGCTCGATGCCGGCATGGCGGATCAGCGCCAGCACATTGCGCGATGTGCCGCATTGCTGGTTGTGATAGATGCGGGTTGTGGTCATGGTGGGCCTCAGGTGCGCGCGATGGTTCGACATGCCTTCCAGGTCTCTTGGCGAGGGCGGCGGGGCGACATTACAGGCTCAGCCGCAGGGCCAGCGCCAGCAGCGTCACCAGCAGCACGGGCGTGGTGAGGACCAAGCCGACGCGCAGGTAATAGCCCCAGCCGATGTGCACGCCTTTGCGGTCGAGCACGTGCAGCCACAGCAGCGTGGCCAGGCTGCCGATGGGGGTGAATTTGGGGCCGAGATCGCAGCCGATGACGTGGGCGTAGATCATGGCCTCGCGCACCGCGGGATCGAGTCCCTGCGCCTGGTGGATGCCCAGGGCGCCCACCAGCGTCATAGGCAGATTGTTCATCACCGACGACAGCAGGGCGCTGAGAAAGCCGGTGCCAACTGTGGCGGCGACGAAGCCGTGGCGCGAGAGCGCTTCCAGCGCCAGGGCCAGATAGGCGGTGAGGCCCTCGTTGCGCAGACCGTAGACCACCAGATACATGCCCAGCGAGAACAGCACGATCTGCCAGGGCGCACCCTTGAGGACATGGCGCAGGTCGATGATGGCCCCTTGCCCGCCACGCCACCAACGCCCGGCCAGAGCCAGCAGCAACAGCGCCGCGGCGCCGGTGACCAGCGAGACCGGCACGCCCCACGCGGCGGTGACGAAGTAGGCGATCAGCAAAACCGTCATCACCGGCCACGTCCAGCGAAACACCAGCGCGTCCTTGATGACGCTGGCGGGCTCGTCGATCAGCGCAAGGTCGTAGCCCGCCGGAATGTCGCGGCGGAAAAAGATCAGCAGCACGGCCAGCGTGGCGGCGAGCGCGGCCAGGTCCACCGGCACCATGACGGCGGCGTAGCGGTCGAAGGGAATGCCGAAATAGCCCGCGGTGACGATGTTGACCAGATTGGAGATGACCAGCGGCAGCGAGGTGGTGTCGGCCACGAAGCCGCAGGCCATGACGAACGCCAGCGCCGCCGCCGGGCCGAAGCCCAGCGCCAGCAGCATGGCCAGCACGATGGGAGTGAGGATGAGAGCGGCGCCGTCGTTGGCGAAGAAGGCCGAGATCACCGCGCCGAGCACGACCATCAGCGGAAAGAGCCGCATTCCGTGGCCGCCACCCCAGCGCGCAACGTGCAGGGCGGCCCAGTGAAACACGCCGGCGTCGTCGAGGATGAGCGAAATGATGATCAGGCCGACGAAGGTGAAGGTGGCGTCCCAGACGATGTGCCAGACCACGGGAATATCGCCCCACTGGATGACGCCGAGCATCAGCGCGAGTGCCGCACCGCCCAGGGCGCTGTAGCCGATGCCCAGGCCCCGTGGCTGCCAGATGACAAAAACGAGGGTGACGACAAAGATGGCGAAGGCGAGCAGCATGCGGAGGGGCGTGGGTCGGCAACAAAAATACGGCAGACCGCAGCCTGCCGTATTCGGGAGGAGGTGAACTTTAGCGGCCAGGCAAGGCCATGGGCTCGTGCTGAGGCGCCTCGAGCTCGCCCGCGCCTGGCAGGGTTTGGCCGATTTTCACGATTTCCTGCTGGGTCGCGGCCGCGTCGAGCTTGTCCAGCGGCAGGCTGACGAAGGCGCGTACGCGTCCCATGATCTGGCGAAAGACGGTCTGGAAGGCCTGCCGCTTTTCTTCGTCGCTGCCTTGCTTTGCGGCGGGATCTTCAAAACCCCAGTGCGCCGTGAGCGGGTGTCCGGGCCAGAAGGGACAGGTCTCGCCCGCAGCCTTGTCGCACACGGTGAACACGAAGTCCATGACGGGCGCGTCCGGGGTGGAGAACTCGTCCCAGCTCTTGCTGCGCAGGGTTTCCGTGGGATAGCCGATGGTCTTGAGCTGTTCGATGGCGAAGGGGTTGACCACGCCGCCCGGATGGCTGCCCGCGCTGTACGCCTTGAAGCGTCCCTTGCCCATCACGTTGATCAGCCCTTCGCCCATGATGGAGCGGGCGGAATTGCCGGTGCACAGCACCAGCACGTTGTAAACCTTGTCCATGATTTCTCCTTGAAGAAAAAAATCAGCAGCAGGACGACTGGGCGGCGCTACTCGCCCCGCAGCACGACGCCGCGGGTTTCGGCGCGGATGCCACGGCCGTCGCGACCCCAGGGACGCAGCAAGCGCCAGCATCGTTCGGTCCATTGAACATGGGGATCGTGTCCAGCGTGTGATACGTCTCCCAGGCGATGCCCACCGGGTCGTTCGCCCAGTACTTGTCGGAGCGCGCGTAGCAGCACAGGGCGCCGGTTTCCTCGGTGTAGCCGCTGTCGCCGGCTTCGAGCCGTTGCCGCATCTCGCGCAGTTCCGCATCGGTTTCCACCTGAATGCCCAGATGGTTCAGCCCGGGTTCGGCGCCACGCTGGGAGATGGCGAAGTTCACACGCGGATCATCGAGCATCCATTTGGCGTAGTCGTCCTTGCGCACCGTGGGCTCGGCGGCGAACAGCGCGGAGTAGAAGCGGATGGCGTCGTCGAGCGCGGGCACGCTGACGTGGACATGAAAGCGTTTCATGGGGTGATGTCCTCGGGTCGGGAAAGCGAAGCGGGTGTGCAATGAACCGCCTCAGGGCCGCAGGGGTTGCCGCCGCAGCAGTTCTCGGTGAGATAGCCGATCAGGGCGTTCATGGTTGCGAAGCGGGCGCTGTAGATCACGAAACGTCCTTCCGGGCGGGATTCGATCAGTTCGGCGTGAACGAGCTCCTTCAGATGGAACGACAGCGATGAGGGAGGCAGGGCGGCCAGCTCGGCAATCTTTCCCGCAGCCAGCCCTTGCGGGCCCGCCTGCACCAAGGTGCGAAAAACGCGGAGTCGGGCCTCTTGCGCAAGAGCAGCCAGTGCGAGGAGTGCGGCTTTTGTTTCCATGCTTAAAAGTTTATGGAAATATAAAAATAAAGCAAGCCCTGAAGGCCATCGTCTCCGGAGTTCGGCGACAGGCGGAGGTCGTGGCGCCCGGCGTGGGACGGACGCGAGCAACGCGGCCGCGGCTTACCGACCCGCCGCGGCGCTCCAGATCAGGCGCAGACCGAATCCCCCGAGGATGAGCGCGGTCAGGCGCGACAGCGTGGGACGAAGGCGGCCATAAGCTCCGCGCACGGTGGGCCGGGTAAAGACCGTCGCCAGACCGACATGCCATGAGGTGGACAGCACGCCGATGCAGGCCACGGCCAGCATCCGGTTCGACGGGGAAGCCTGAGTGCCAAGCAGGCCCGCGAAGATGGTGGAGAAAAAGACCAGCGCCTTCGGATTGGTCAGATTGGTGAACAGGCCCTGTCGATAACTGGCGAGCATCGACCTGGCCCGGCCAGTCTGTGCGGCGGCGTCCTCCAGCGGAACTCGGGCCTGCAGCCAGATCGCCCGGGCCATGTAAAGCAGATAGCTGCCGCCAAGCAGGGCGACGGCGCGCTGGATCGGCTCGGCATGGCTCATCAGAAAACCCACACCCAGGGCGGCAACGATGGCCTGCAGGGTACTGCCGCTGGA
>JAJTBQ010000186.1 GCA_021286835.1 Thiomonas sp. | reverse complement strand
CACGCGCCGCGTGTCGACAGGGTCGATCACGCCGTCGTCCCACAGCCGCGCGGTGGCGTAGTACGGGTGGCCCTGGGCCTCGTACTGGGCGCGAATGGGGGTCTTGAACGCGGCCTCCTCCTCCGCGCTCCAGTCGCCGCCCCTGGCCTCGATGCCGTCGCGCCGCACGGTGGCCAGCACGCTCGCCGCCTGCTCGCCGCCCATCACGCTGATGCGGGCGTTGGGCCACATCCAGAGCTGGCGCGGGCCGTAGGCGCGGCCGCACATGCCGTAGTTGCCGGCGCCGAAGGAACCGCCGATGATGACCGTGAACTTGGGCACCTGGGCGCAGGCCACCGCCGTGACCAGCTTGGCGCCGTGGCGGGCGATGCCTTCGTTCTCGGCCTTGCGGCCGACCATGAAGCCGGTGATGTTCTGCAGGAACAGCAGCGGGATGCGGCGCTGGCAGCACAGCTCGATGAAGTGCGCTCCCTTCACGGCGCTGTCCGAGAACAGGATGCCGTTGTTGGCGAGGATGCCCACCGGCATGCCGTGCAGATGGGCGAAGCCGCAGACGAGCGTGGAGCCGAAGCGGGCCTTGAATTCGTCGAACTCGGAACCGTCGACGATGCGGGCGATGACCTCGCGCGCGTCGAAGGGCTTGCGGGCCTCCAAGGGCACCACGCCGTACAGCTCGCTGGCCGCATAAAGCGGCTCGCGCGGCTCGCGCAGGTCCAGCGCCGCGCGCTCGGCCGGGCGCAGCCGCGAGACGATGCGCCGGGCGATGTCCAGCGCATGCGCGTCGTTCTGCGCCAGGTGATCGGCCACGCCCGACAAGCGGGTGTGCACGTCACCGCCGCCCAGATCTTCGGCACTCACTTCCTCGCCGGTGGCGGCCTTCACCAGCGGCGGGCCGCCCAGGAAAATGGTGCCCTGGTTGGCGACGATGACCGACTCGTCGCTCATGGCCGGCACGTAGGCGCCGCCCGCCGTGCACGAGCCCATGACCAGCGCGATCTGCGCGATGCCGTCGGCGCTCATGGTCGCCTGGTTGTAGAAGATGCGGCCGAAGTGGTCGCGGTCGGGAAACACCTCGTCCTGGTTGGGCAGGTTGGCGCCGCCCGAATCGACGAGGTAGATGCAGGGCAAGCGGTTCTCGCGCGCGATCTCCTGCGCCCGCAGGTGTTTCTTGACGGTGATGGGGTAATAGGTGCCGCCCTTCACCGTCGCATCGTTGCAGACGATCACGCATTCGCGCCCGCTCACGCGGCCGATGCCGGTGATGATGCCGGCCCCGGGCGCCGCGTCGTCGTACAGGCCGTGCGCGGCCAGCGGCGAGAACTCCAGGAACGGCGATCCGGGATCGAGCAGAGCCGCCACACGCTCGCGCGGCAACAGCTTGCCGCGGGCGACATGCTTGGCACGCGCGGCCTCGCCACCGCCCTCGGCCACGCGGGCCAGGCGCGCCCGCAGGTCGTCCACCAGGGTTTGCATGGCCGCAGCGTTGGCGGTGAACTCGGCGCTGCGCGGGTTGAGTCGTGATTCAAGCGTGGTCATGGGGCCTCAGGCTGTTCTGGCGGGCTGGAGCCCGAGCTCCTGCTGCATGGTTTCGCGAATCTTGAATTTCTGCACCTTGCCCGTGATGGTCAGCGGAAAGCTCTGCACGAAGCGGATGTAGCGCGGGATCTTGTAGTGCGCGATTTTTCCCTTGCAGAAATCGCGGATGTCGTCATCCGTGGGCGTGGTGCCGGCCTTGGGGATGATCCAGGCGCAGAGTTCCTCGCCGTACTTCGGGTCGGGCACGCCGACCACCTGCACGTCCTGGATCATCGGATGCCGGTAGAGGAATTCCTCGATCTCGCGCGGATAGATGTTCTCGCCGCCGCGGATCACCATGTCCTTGATGCGGCCGACGATGTTCACGTAGCCCTCGGCGTCCATCACCGCGAGGTCGCCGGTGTGCATCCAGCCTTCCGCGTCGATGGCTTCGTGCGTTCTCTCGGCGTCGCCCCAGTAGCCGTACATCACCGAGTAGCCCTTGGTGCACAACTCGCCGGTCTCGCCGGGCGCCACCGTCTCGCCGGTCTGCGGATCGACGATCTTCACCTCCAGGTGCGGCTGCACCTGACCCACCGTGCTCACCCGCTTGTCCAGCGGGGTGTCGGTGGAGCTCTGGCAACTCACGGGCGCGGTTTCGGTCATGCCGTAGGCGATGGTGATTTCGCCGAGGTGCATGTCGCGCACCACGCGCTTCATCACCTCGATCGGGCAGGGGCTGCCGGCCATGATGCCGGTGCGCAACGTGCTCAGATCGAACTCGGCAAAACGCGGATGATCGAGCATGGCGATGAACATGGTCGGCACGCCGTGCAGCCCGGTGCACGCCTCCTCCTGCACGGTCTGCAGGGTGAGCAGCGGATCGAAGCCGTCGTTGGGATAGACGATGGTGGCGCCGTGCGTCAGGCAGGCCAGGTTGCCCAGCACCATGCCGAAACAGTGGTACAGCGGCACCGGAATGCACAGCCGATCTTCGGCGGTGAGCTTCATCGCCTCGCCGATGAAATAGCCGTTGTTCAGGATGTTGCTGTGGGTCAGCGTGGCGCCCTTCGGAAAGCCGGTGGTGCCGCTGGTGAACTGGATATTGATGGGTTCATGGGCGGAAAGCATCGCCGCGGCCTCGGCCACCGCCGGGTCATCGGCGCTGCCGCGGGCGATCCAGTCGGAAAAGCGCAGCATGCCGGGTTCCTCGGCCTGACCCAGATGCACCACCAGTTTGAGATCAGGCAGGCGTGCCGCGCGCAGCTCGCCCGGCGCGCAGGTGGCCAGCTCCGGGGCAAGCTCGCGCAGCATGGCGAGGTAGTCGCTGGTCTTGAACGAGGTCATGGTGACCAGCGCCTTGCAACCGACCTTGTTGAGCGCGTATTCCACCTCGGAGGTGCGATAAGCCGGGTTGATGTTCACCAGGATCACGCCGATCTTGGCCGTGGCCAGCTGCATCAGCACCCACTCCACGCTGTTGTGCGCCCAGATGCCCACACGGTCGCCCTTGCGCAAGCCGCTGCGCAGCAGGGCGCTGCCCAGGCGGTCCACCTCGCGCTTGAGCTCGGCATAGCTCAGGCGGACACCCTGGTGACGCGACACCAAGGCCTCGTGCATGCCCTGGCACTCGGCCATGGCGTCGAAAAAATCACCGAGAGTCTGGGTGATGAGCGGCTGTTCGGTGCTGCCGCAGGCGTAGGCCTGCACCAGCGGGGTTGGATCGGTCATGAAAGTCTCCCTCATGGATGCGCCCGCGACTGCGCGCGGGTCGGCTATCGGCTCAGAATCCGCCCGTCTCCAGCCAGTGCTCGAGCTGGGGAAGTCGGTCCACGCCCCAGAAGGGCTGATCGTCGACCACCAGATAGGGCGCGCCGCACATGCCTTCCTGCAGGGCGCGGTCGCAATTGGCCTTGAGCTGGGCCTTGATGGTTGGATCGGCGGTGTAGCGTGCCACGGTATCGCCCGCCAGCCCCTGCTCGGCCGCCAGGGCTTCGAGCACGGGCAGTTCGGCGATGTTGCGGTTGTGCGCGAAATAGGCCGCGAAGCAGCGATGCAGCCAGGGCACGGCCTGCGAGGGGTGGTCGTGCTGCAGACCGATCAACACGCGCGCGGCCTGATAGGTCGCGATCGGGAACGGCGTGGGGTGGACATAGGGCACGCCGAGGAAGCGAGCGGAGCGTGGAATGTCGACGCGGGCATAGTCGCCCTTGAGCGGCTGATCGATCAGCGGCCTCGACCCGGTCGCCTGGAACACCGGCCCAAGCAGGACGGGAACCCACTCGATGTCGCGCAGATGGCGCGCCGCGATGGCCTCGATCTGCGTGCTCGCCAGGTAGGCGTAGGGCGACGAGAAATCGAAAAAGAAGGTGATCGGACTGACGGGCATGGACGTGTCCTGCAAAGGTTGGAGGCTCGGAGCGGGTTGGACATTCAGAGCGCGCGGGCGATCAGCATTTTCTGCACATCGCTGGTGCCTTCGTAAATCTGGCAAACCCGCACATCGCGCCAGATGCGCTCGACGGGAAAATCCGCCACATAGCCGTAACCGCCATGGATCTGCATCGCCGCGCTGCACACCCGCTCGGCCATTTCGCTGGCCATCAGCTTGGCCATGGCGGCTTCCTTCAGGCAAGGCTCGCCAGCGTCCTTCAGGCTCGCGGCATGCCACAGCAACTGGCGCGCGGCCTCGATCTGCATCGCCATCTCGGCTAGGCGGAACTGCACCGCCTGATGCTCGGCGATGGGTTTGCCGAAGGCGGTGCGCTCCTGCGCATAGCGCAGCGCCGCCTCGAAGGCCGCACGCGCCATGCCGACCGATTGCGCCGCAATGCCGATGCGCCCGCCTTCCAGCCCCGACAACGCGATCTTGTAGCCGGCGCCTTCCGGGCCGATGCGGTTGGCCGCCGGGACGCGGCAGCCGTCGAAGCGGATCTGCGCGGTGTCGCTCGCCGACTGGCCGGCCTTGTCCTCCAGCCGCTCGACGATGTAGCCGGGCG
>JAJTBQ010000185.1 GCA_021286835.1 Thiomonas sp. | reverse complement strand
CCCTGCCGCAAATAAAACCCGTGATACACGTCGAGCGAGTGCTCGGGTTCGAAGGCGATGTGGCAGTGCTTGTCGGGGTTCTGCCAGCGGTCGACGATCTGGTAGCCCAGCCGCGTGAAGCCTTCCAAGAACGGGGTGTAGGCGGCGATGCGGTAGGGGCAGAAGGCGGTGCCGATGCTCTGCAGGGTGAAGTAATCCTGCCCGCCGTTGTCCAGCACATGCAGCGGCGTGAGGTTGAGGATGATGTGGCGCGGCAGTGGCGCCCCGCCCTGCGCCAGTGCGGCCAGCCGCTGCGTCAGGGTGTCGGGCAGGTACTGCAGCACGCCCAGTGCCAGCAGCACGTCCACACCGCCCGCCCCGACGAAGTCGCCGTTGAAGCCCAGACGCCCCGCGGGGTCGCGTTCGCGGGCGATCTCCATGCCGCGCGCCATGACGGCGGGCACGTCGCTCACGGTCCAGCGCAGCTTGGCGGGATAGTCGAGGTAACGCTGATAGCCGTAGTAGCCGATGCCGATATGCCCGCCCAGATCGAACACCGAACTCTGGCCCTGGGCGAACAGCTTCTGCAGCCAGAAGATGACGGGATAGTCGCTGGGATAGATGCGCTTGATGCGCTCCAGATACATGCCGGCGGCGTCGGCGTTGTCGTAACCCAGCGGCCGCGTGCTAGGCGCGCTGGCCTGTGCGGCATCAAACGTGACGTAGATGCCCCGGAACAGATTGGCGTCGGTATTGCTGGCAAAGGTGGCCTCGGCCCGCTGGCGCCGGAGTTGCCCCAGAGGCGGCAGTTCGGCCAGGCGGTCGAGGGTGGCGTGAGCTTGTTCGAGCAGGTACATGGCGCGAAACAAAAGATTTCCGAATGTCCAATTGGGCTCGAATGTTGGTCATTTGGCTACCCCTACTCGCGGTGATCCAAGCCCCGCGACATCTGGGCTGAGCGCTGTGCCGCGGCCTGTTCAGGCCGCCCCTGCGCACTCAATGCCCGGTCGGGCGGGCCGAAAAGCTGGACCAGGCGCGCTTTGAGGCCGCGCGCCCGAACGGCGTCGCCCAGCATGGCCCGCCACTCGTGAAACGTCAGCGTGATGGGGTTGTGGCTGCGCACCGGATGGGTGATGCCATACTCGCAAGGATCGGCCGGATCTTCCGGGGTGAAGCTGCCGAACAGCTTGTCCCAGATGATGAAGATCCCGGCATAGTTGCGATCGATGTATTGCGGATTGCGCGCGTGGTGCACCCGGTGATGCGATGGGGTGTTGAACACCGCTTCGAGCCAGCCCAGCCTGCCGACGACCTCGGTGTGCACGAAAAACTGGAAGGCCAGGTTGAGGGCCACCACGGTCACGATATGGGCGGGCGCAAAACCAATGAAGGCCAGCGGCAGCCAGAACAGCCACATGCCCGAAATCGGATAGGTGAGGCTTTGGCGGAATGCGGTCGAGAGGTTGAGCCGCTCCGACGAGTGATGCGTCACATGCGAAGCCCAAAGCCAGCGCACTCGGTGGCTGACGCGATGAAACCCGTAATAGAAAAAGTCCTGCGCCACCACCAGCAGCGCCACACTCCACCAGCTTGCCGGAATGTCAAACAGCCGGTGCTGCCAGAGCCCGACGAACAGACCGAAGGTCAGCAGCCAGGCCAGCGCATCGGCGCCCTGATGCATCAAGGCGAGCGCGGCGTTGGATGTCGTGTCGGCCCAGGTGTAATGGCTGCGGCCCGCGCGCCGCAGATACCAGGCCTCCCAGGCGATGAAGCCCAGAAACACGGGGGCAAGCGCGAGCAGGAGAAGGCTGTCCATCGGCAATCGCAGAGCGGTCAGGGCGCGGGGGCGCCGGCATGGTTCCGTGTCGCGGCGCACTGCGCCTGCATGGCCGTGAGACAGCGTTGCATGGCCGGCTGCATGCAGCAGCGCAACAACAGGCCGACTGCCCAGCGCGACATGGCTCCACGCGGCGTGAAGGTGTATTGCCATTCGACCTCACACCCTCCGGCGCTGTCGGCGAAGGTCCAGCGCGCCTGGCCCAGGCAGACCAGCCAGGAGAACGGCGGCCGGAAGCCGCTCAGGGTGTAGGCGTGCAGGCCCGGCCGGTCGAGTGCCGTGACCTGCTCGGTCAGTACCGATCCGTCGCTATTGGCCACCTGCCGGGTGCATCCCACGGCAAGAGGCGACAGCGCGGTGATGCGGCGAATCGACGGGATCAGCCCATACCCGCGAAACAGCGGCGCGAACCGCTCCGGGTCGACCGAAAGATCGAACGCCTGCGCGGCGCTGCAGCGCAGACTTGCGCGGGCAATGCAGGTGGGCGGCATGGCGGTGTTGGCGGACGGCTCAGGGCTGATCGAAACAATCCACAAGATAGTCGATGAACACCCGCACCTTGGGCGGCAGATAGCGGTTGGGCAGGTAGAGGGCGAAGAGTTCGGCGCGGCTGGGCGGGGCGTAGGCGGCGAGCACTTCGCGCAGCGAGCCATCGAGCAGGTTCTGGCGCACCGCATAGTCGCGCATGTACGCCACGCCGACGCCGCCGCAAGCGGCGCGGCGCAGGGCTTCGGTGCTGTTGCTGCGCAAGCTGCCCCGAACCGGCACGACCAGCGCGCGGCCGTCCTGTTCGAACGCCCAGGTGCCGGCGCCTTCGGCCTGGGGGTAGATGAGGCAGTTGTGCTGCGCCAGATCCTGCGGGGTCAGGGGCGTGCCGCGCCGCTGCAGGTAGGCGTCGGCCGCACAGGCCACGCGGCGGATGCGGTGCAGCGGCCGGGCCACCAGCCCCTCGGGAGGGCGCGCGGTCAGGCGGATCGCCAGGTCGAAGCCGTCTTCGGCCAGATCGACCTGGCGATCGCTGGCGTCGAGTTCGAGCTGCACGTCGGGGTAGCGTTCGAGAAAGGCCGGCAGCAGCGGCGCCAGGCTGCCGTTGGCGAATGCCACCGGCGCACTCACCCGCAACTGCCCGCGCGGCGACTGATGAAACTGGCTCACCGCGGCTTCGGCCGTCTGGGCGATGTCGAGCAGTTGGGCGCAATGCGTGTGAAACGCCGCGCCCGCCTCGCTCAGACTGAGATGCCGCGTGGTGCGGTTGAGCAGGCGCGTGCCCAGTTGTTGCTCCAGGCGCGCCACCTGTTTGCTCACCACAGGCAGCGACACGCCCAGGCTGCGGGCGGCCTCGGAGAAGGAATGCGTCTCCACCACGCGGGCGAAGGTGCGGCATGCATCCAGGTCGAGCATCGTGTCTCCAATATTTCCAATTCAGAAATAAATAATTGAAATTTTGCACCTTTATCAAAATTTCGGAAATACATACGCTTCTGCTCTCCACGATATTCAGGAGGATGCCATGAATCGGAGTTTGAGCTTTCCCCAGGCACTGGGTGCGTTGGGTGTGGCGGCGATCGCCTGGGGCGGCATGTTGCCGCTGGCCAAGGCCTTGATGCTGCACATGGATGTGTTCGTCATGACCGCCATCCGTTACGGGCTGGCGGCGCCGCTTTTCCTGCTCGCGCTGGCCTGGAAGGAAGGCCGGCCTGCGCTTCGACTCGACGGCCGCGGCTGGCAACTGGCCGCCCTGGGCAGCCTGGGCTTCGCCGGCTTCAATTTGCTGGGCTATGAAGGTCTGCGCCACACCCAGCCCCAGCAGGCCGCCATCATCATCGCGCTGATGCCGCTGCTCAGCGCCCTCGTCAACTGGGCGCTCAACGGGGCGCGCCCCAGCGCAGGCACCTGGGCGAGCATCGGCCTGTCGCTGCTCGGCGTGGCGCTGGTGCTCAGCAACGGCAACCCCGCGCATCTTCTGGCGGACAACCACCTCGGCGGCGACGGCCTGGTGCTGCTGGGCGTGCTGTGCTGGGTGATCTATACGCTGGCAGCGCGCCGGTATCCGGCCTGGTCATCGCTGCGCTACACCGCCTGGACCTGCGCCTTCGGCGCCCTGAGCATCGTGGGCATCGCCGTTCTCGCGGTGGCCCTGGGCCGTGCGGACCTGCCGACCCTGCCCGTCTTGCGGGAGTCGGCCTGGGGGCTTGCCTACCTCGTGTTGATCGCCGCCTTCATCGCGGTGCTGGGCTGGAACGCCGGCATCCAGCGCGTGGGCGCCTCGGTAGGCGTGCTGTTCATCAACTTCGTCCCGGTGACGGCCTTCGGCATCGCCTTGTTCCAGGGCGTGCACTTCGGCGGCGCGGAAGTGCTCGGCGCGGGGCTGGTGATGCTGGCCTTGCTGCTCAACAGCGCGCTGGCGCATCCACGCCTGAAGACCTTGCTGTCGCGCAGGCAGCCCGCGCGCATCTGCACGCAAGAAGTCTGAGCCGCGAATCGTTCAGACTGCGGAACGGCACACGGCGGCGAGCTTGTTGCCATCGGGGTCGCGCACGTAGGCGGCGTAGAAGTCGGGGCCGTAGTGCAGGCGCAGGCCTGGAGCGCCTTCGCTGCGCCCGCCATGCGCCAGTGCGGCAGCGTGAAAGGCATCGACCTGCGCCCGGCTCATGGCCGCCAGCGCCACCATGCTGCCGTTGCCCGCGGTGGCAGGCTGGCCATCGAAGGGCTTGCACAGCCAGAGCGCCA
>JAJTBQ010000184.1 GCA_021286835.1 Thiomonas sp. | reverse complement strand
TGCGCAGCCTGGGTTGCAGCGACAATCGGTGCCGACTGTTCCGCATCCTCCTGGAGATCGCCTGATGAAGTTTCCCGCCTATGCGCTTGGCCTGGCCGGGCTCATTCCGTTCATCGCACTGGGCTTGGCGGCCTGGATCGCGCCCGAGACCTCGCTGACCGCCGTGGTGGTGATCCAGGCGCAGTATGCCGCGGCCGTCCTGGCGTTTCTCGGCGCGCTGTATTGGGGCGCCGCGCTGGCCCAGCCGGAGGCACAGGTCCAGCGCCCCTGGCTGTTGCTGGGCTGGGGCGTGGTGCTGCCCTTGTGGGCCTGGCGCATGACCTGGGCGTCGAACTGGGTCTACGGCATGAGCGGGCTGTTCATCGGTCTGGCCGTGGCCTACGGGGCCGATGTGATGCTGCGCCGGCAGTTGCCGTGGCCCGCGTGGTTTCTGCAACTGCGTCTGTGGCTCACCCTGGGGGCGCTGTTCGGTCTGGGGTTGACTCTGGCGCGGCTCTACACCCTCAAGCCCGCGGGCTGAAGCCGGTCAGTCGGGCGTGGCCGAGGCGGCGCAGGCCGCGCACTGGCCCTGCACTTCGAGCCGCGCGTGCCGGGTGACGAAACCCGTGGCTGCCACGGCCTTGGCGATGGCGGCTTCCATCGGCGCGTTGTGCAATTCCTGCACCTGACCGCAGCGCTCGCACAGCAGCAGGTGCGCGGCATGCGGCTGGTCCGGATGGTTGCAGCTGACGAAGGCGTTCAGGCTGTCGACGCGGTGGATCAGTCCCTGTTCCAGCAGGAAATCGAGCGCCCGGTACACCGTCGGAGGTTTGGCGGCATGATCCTCGGTGGACAATTGCGCCAGCAGGTCGTAGGCCTTGACGGCCTCTGTGCGCGACTGCACCAGTTCCAACACCCGGCGCCTTAGCGGCGTGAGGCGAACGCCGCGCGCGGCGCACAGCGACTCGGCGTGCGACAAGGCTTCCTGCGCGGAATGGGCATGCGGGGCGTGATGGCGATGGGCGGTCATGCGCGCAAGTATGCAACAAGCGCGCAGGGCATAGCCCTGGCGGGGCTTGGTTCAGAGGGCGGATGCCGTGGCGGCAAGGTGGTGCGGCGCAGTGTCCGTGGAGGCGGCCAGGTGCACGCGGTTGCGTCCGGCGGATTTGGCATCGTAAAGCGCCCGGTCGGCACGGATGAGCAGATCATCGAAGGCACGGTCGGTCGGCGTGGCCTGGGCCACGCCGATGCTGACGGTGAAGCTCAGGTCCTCGATGTCCAGCGTCCAGGTGGCCACATGCTGGCGCAGTCGCTCGGCCGCGGCCTGTGCCGAAGTCAGCTCGGTCTGCGGCAGAAAAACCAGAAACTCCTCGCCGCCCATGCGGGCCACATGATCGCTGGGCCGCGTGCCCTCCTGCAGCCGCGTGGCCAGGGCCTTGAGCACCTGATCGCCGATGGCGTGGCCGTGCTCGTCGTTGATGCGCTTGAAGTGATCGACGTCGATCATCAGAACGCAGAAGGGCAGATCCTTCTGGCGGTAGGACGCCCATTCGCGTTCCAGCAACTGCTGCGCGGCGCGCCGGTTGAGCAGGCCCGTGAGGTTGTCGCGCAGCGCGAGATCGCGCAGGCGGCGCACCAGACGCGCCATCAGCATGCCGCCGTACACGAGGCTGAGAAACGACATGATCACCAGCATGGCCAGCACGAGGGATTCGTTGACGAGATCCGGGTTGCGATACTCCAGTGCGGCTGCATTGCCCACGAAGACCGCGAGGCCGCGCCAGATCAGTCCGGCGCACAGCAGCAGGGTCGGCATGTGCAGCCCCCAGGTGAGGGGCGCGCCGAATTCCGCCTTCATGGGGACATGCACGCCCCAAACGGCCCGCGCGGCGATCCAGGCGGTGAACAGGCAGACCACGGCGACGCGCCAGTGATCCAGCTCGGCGTCTGATCCGTAGATCAGCAGGCCGATCGCGGCCAGGGCGAGGGTGAGCGTCTGTTCCACGGCATGCGTCGGACGTTCGAAAAACAGGGCGGCCGCGTGGCGCCCGGCAGCGGCGGAAAGCACCAGCAGGAAATCGGCGATCAAGTAGCCCAGCAGATCGGGCAGAACGCCGCGCAGCGCCAGCAGCGTGACCGAGGCGGCTCCGATGCCGCAAAACAAGGCCCAGAAGCGTGCACTCCTTCCCGCCTGCCCCGCCAGCCGCTCGATGGCCAGCCAGGCTGCGGCAAAAATGCTCTGCTGCACAGCCACGGCGAGCAGCAACCATTGGACGGTGGTGAGGCTGGAAGACATGGGCGGTTCGGACGGCCGTGCGCGGGAAGACCCGTTCGCGCTTCATTTTGCATGGACTGGCCGATCCGAAACGGTTTTTTGCAAGGACTGTCCGGAAACTGTGGGCTTTGTCCCCACACTATCGCTTTTCGGTTTAACTCAAGACAAAGCCGCCCGGAGGCGGCTTCGTGGCGTCGAGGCGCTTTCCGTCTCGGCCCGCTCAGCCCAGCGCCTCGTACAGCGGCAGGGTGAGGAAGTCGGTGAAGTCCGCGCCGGTGGCCATGGTCTCGAAAATCTGCGCGGCCCGGTCGAACTGGCCTTCGGCCCCGCTGGCCTTCACCTTGGCGAGTTCTTCCGGGATGATGGCGCGCACCATGTCGGAAGTCACCTTGCGGCCGTCATCGAGCACGCCCTTGGGCGACTGGATCCATTGCCACACCTGGCTGCGGGAGATTTCGGCGGTGGCGGCGTCTTCCATGAGATTGTGGATGGGCACCGCACCGCTGCCCGACAGCCAGGCGCCCAGGTAGTGGATGCCGACGTTGATGTTGTTGCGCAGGCCGGCTTCGGTGATGGGCGCCTCGGGGCGGAAGTCCAGCAGATCCTTGCCGGCCACGGTCACGTCGTCGCGGGTCTTGGCGATCTGGTTGGGCTTGTCGCCGAGCACGGCGACGAATTCCTCCATCGCCACCTGCACCAATCCCGGGTGCGCCACCCAGCCGCCGTCGTAGCCGTCGGTGGCATCGCGGCGCTTGTCCATGCGAATGCCGTCCATGGCCTTGGCGTTCTTTTCCGGGTCGTTCTTGATCGGAATGAGCGCGCTCATGCCGCCGATGGCTGGTGCCTGGCGCTTGTGGCAGGTCTTGAGCAGCAGCAGGGCGTAGGCGCGCATGAAGGGCACCGTCATGGTGATCTGCGAGCGGTCGGCAAGACAGAAGCTGCGGTCCACCTTGAACTTCTTGATGGCACTGAAGATGTAGTCCCAGCGCCCCGCGTTCAGCCCCGCGCTGTGTTCGCGCAGCTCAAAGAGGATTTCGTCCATCTCGAAGGCGGCGAGGATGGTCTCGATCAGCACCGTGGCACGGATGGTGCCTTGCGGCAGGCCGAGCTCCTGCTGCGCCAGCACGAACACGTCGTTCCACAGACGCGCTTCCAGGTGGCTCTCCAGCTTGGGCAGATAGAAGTAGGGGCCGGCGCCGCGCGCCACCTGCTCGCGGGCGTTGTGGAAGAAGAACAGGCCGAAATCAAACAGGCTACCGCTCACGCGCTGACCGTCCACCAGCATGTGCTTCTCATCGAGGTGCCAGCCCCGAGGGCGCACCTGCAGGGTGGCGATGGTGTCGCCCAGGGCGTAGGTCTTGCCGTTCTGCTCCAGTCGGATGGCGCGGCGGATGGCGTCGAAGAGATTGATCTGTCCCTCGATCTGGTTGTCCCAGTTCGGCGTATTGGCGTCCTCGAAGTCGGCCATATAGCTGTCGGCGCCGGAGTTGAACGCATTGATGATCATCTTGCGGTCCACCGGGCCGGTGATCTCCACGCGGCGGCGTTCCAGGGCCTTGGGCAGGGGAGTGATGGTCCAGTGGCCGTCGCGCACGGCCTGGGTCTCGGCGAGAAAGTCGGGCCGCTCGCCAGCATCGAGGCGGGCGGTGCGGGCCTTGCGCGCGGCCAGCAGCGCCTGGCGGCGGGGCTCAAAGGCGCGGTGCAGCCGGGCGACGAAGGCCAGCGCCTCGGGCGTGAGGATGCGGTCGAATCCGGCTTGGAGGGATGCGGTCAGGGTGACGCCCTGCGGGGCGTTGAGGGAATTCATGGGGGCGATCTCCGTAAATGTGGACGAGGGCTTGCGTCTGCCGCGTCGCCACGGATTGCGCGGCGCGTCGGCAAACGCCCATCTTTTTGAGATGCCCAGAGTTTATGCTGCACCGCAATCGTTTGACAGCATGGCGTTAACCCTCTTCGTTTTGGCGATGTCAGGATGTCGTCAGGGATGGAATGCGGCAATGCAGCATGACGCACGAGGGCATACTCGGCGGACTGTCGCACAATCAAGGTTCATGACTTTTTTCGGGGTAATGCGCTGCGGCTATGGACAAACTCAAACAGCTGGAGACCTTTGTCGCGGTGGCGACGCGCGGGAGTTTGACGGCCGCCGCGCAGGTCGAAGGGGTTGCGCCCGCCATCATCGGCCGCCGCATCGATGCGCTGGAGGCCCGTCTGGGCGTCAAACTGCTGCTGCGCACCACGCGGCGCATCAGCCTGACCGACGAGGGCAGCGCCTTTCTCGAAGACTGCCAGCGCC
>JAJTBQ010000183.1 GCA_021286835.1 Thiomonas sp. | reverse complement strand
CCGCGGGGTGACTACGCCCATTGCGGCGCCGACTACACCTGCGTGCAGCCATGGACGCGCTACACCCCGCAGGAACATGCCTTGTTCGCCAGACTGTATGCGCGGCAGATGGCCTTGGTGCCGGGGCGGGCCTGCGAAGAATTTGTACGGGCCTTGCCGCATCTGCAGGCGCAGCGCGGCATTCCGCGCTTCGACGACATCAACGTCCGGCTGAAGCCGGCCACGGGCTGGGAGATCGTGGCCGTGCCCGGCCTGATTCCCGAGTCGGCGTTCTTCGGTCTGCTGGCGGCGCGGCGCTTTCCGGTGACGGTGTGGTTGCGCACACCGGAGGAGTTCGACTACATCGTCGAGCCCGATCTGTTTCACGATCTGTTCGGCCATGTGCCACTGCTGTTCGAGCCGCGGTTCGCCGACTACATGCAGGCTTTTGGCGAGGGCGGGCTCAAGGCCGAGGGGCAGCACGCGCTGCAGTATCTGGCGCGGCTGTATTGGTACACGGTGGAGTTCGGCCTGATCCGGTCGGATCAGGGCTTGCGGATCTACGGCGCGGGCATTCTGTCGTCGGGCGGGGAGATCGAGCACAGCCTGCACAGCCCGCAGGCGCGGCGGGTGCGCTTCGACCTGTCGCGTCTGCTGCGCAGCCGCTACCGCATCGATACCTTTCAGGCGACCTACTTCATCATCGACAGCTTCCAGCAGTTGTTCGATGCGACGGCGCCCGACTTCACCCCGCTCTACGCCCAGGCGGCCGCGCAGCCGGAGATCGAGGCCGGGATGCTGCTGCCGCGCGAGGTGGATGAAAGTGTTGTCCGAGAAACAAGCTGAGACCTCTATTCGGCATCAGGCTGATGCTGGGGTGCGGCGCGCCGAAAGGCCTCCAGTTCTTCGCATTCGGCGCAGATGCGCAGAACGGTGCTCAGACCCGTCAGGCTGCAACCAAAGCGCCGGGCATTGAAGACCTGCGGAACGAGGCAGCAGTCCGCAAGCGTGGGCGCGTCGCCGTGGCAGAACCTGCCGGTGCGCGGGTCGCGCGCGAGCATTTTCTCGACGGTCTGCAGCCCCCGATCGACCCAGTGGCAATACCACGCGCTCTTCTGCGCCTCGTTCAGATCGAAACTGCGCGTGAGGTGCTGCAGCACCCGCAGATTGTTGATCGGGTGGATGTCGCTGGCGATGGTTTGCGCGATGGCACGCATGCGGGCCCGGTCAGCGGCCGAGCCCGGCAGCAGCGGCGGGCTCGGGTGGGTCTCGTCCAGGTACTCGATGATGGCCAGGGACTGGTTCAGGATCTGGCCGTCGTCTTCCAGGGTGGGCACGGTTTCGTTCGGGTTGAGCGCCGCGTAAGCCGCGGCATGTTGCTGGCCGCCCTCACGCAGCAGATGCACCGGCACCGAGTCGAAGGCCAGTCCCTTGAGGTGCAGGGCGATGCGAACCCGATAGGCCGCGGAACTGCGGAAGTAGGTGTAGAGCTTCATTCCGGCATTGCCTGCACGCGGTTGCGGATGCTGCCGAACAGGCTCAAACCCCGGTCATCGTGCATGCTGATTTCGACCACGTCGCCGTCGCGCAGAAAGGGCGTGGCGGCCTCGCCCTGTTCGATCGTCTCGTAGGTGCGCACCTCGGCGATGCAGGCATAGCCCACCCCGCCGTGCTCGACCTTGGAGCCCCAAAGGCCACCCTGCTTGTTCGATACCGTGCCCGAGCCGATGATCGTGCCCGCCGCCAGGCGGCGGGTCTTGGCCGCGTGGGCGATGAGCTGGGCGAAGTCGAAGGTCATGTCCACCCCGGCATTCGGATGACCGAAGCGCCGACCATTGACCTCCACCCGCAGCGGCAGATGCAGCTTGTGGTCGCGCCACGCCGCGCCGAGTTCGTCGGGCGTGAGCGCCACAGGGCTGAAGGCCGATGCGGGCTTGCTCTGGAAAAAGCCGAAACCCTTGGCCAGTTCCGCGGGGATGAGCTGCCGCAGCGACACGTCGTTGACCAGCAGCACCAGGCGGATGGCCTGCGCCGCCTGCGCGGGCGTGGCGCCCAGCGGCACTTCCCCGGTGATGACGGCCACCTCGGCCTCGAAGTCGATGCCCCAGCTTTCCTTGGCCATGATCGGATCGCAGGGGGCGATGAAGCTGTCTGAGCCACCCTGGTACATCAGCGGGTCGGTGTAGAAGGTGGCGGGCACTTCGGCCTTGCGTGCCTTGCGTACCAGTTCGACATGGTTGATGTAGGCCGATCCGTCGGCCCACTGGAAGGCCCGGGGCAGCGGCGAGTGACAGGCGGCGGCGTCGAAGGGCTGGGCGTGTCGCGCCGGTCCGGCTTGCAGGGCAAGCGCCGCGTCGCGCAGCAGCGGGGCGCAGCGGGCCCAGTCGTCGAGCGCGGCCTGCAGGGTTGGGGCGATCTCGGGCACGGGCTGGCACTGGGTCAGGGTGTCGTTGACCACGACCAGTCGGCCGTCCGGGGTCGAGGTCTTCAGCGTGGCCAGCCTCACTGGAACATCTCCTTGTAACGGCCGTCGTGCATCCAGGCGGCGTGCTTCGGGGCCTTGCGGGTATGGCCCCATTCTTCGAGCATGTCCCACTTCACGGCATCGAGTGCGGCCAGCATCTTGGGGCTGGCGGTATTGCACGCCAGCTCCAGGCGATGGCCGTTGGGGTCGAAGAAGTAGATGGACTGGAACAGCGCATGATCGGTCGGGCCGAGCACGTCGATGCCAGCCTCCTGCAGGCGCTTCCTGGCGGCCAGGAGTTCATCCATGGAGCCGACCTCCAGCGCCAGATGCTGGGTCCAGACGGGAGTGTTGGGGTCGCGCCCCATTTCGGGCTGCGTGGGCAGCTCGAAGAAGGCCAGGATATTGCCCTGGCCCGCATCGAGAAAGATGTGCATATAGGGATCGGCCTCGCCCGTGGAGGGCACGGTGTCCTCGGCAATGCACAGCACGAGTTTCATGCCCAGATGCTGTTCGTACCAGCGCGCGGTCTGCAGCGCGTCCTTGCAGCGGTAGGCAGCATGATGGATCTTGTGGACCAGCATGATGAGTCTCCTGTTTTGTGATCCGTGAACTCTAGTCGCAAAACAGGCGTGCTGCAGCTTCGCTGCGCGAGGCTACTGCAGCATGAAGGTCTGGTATTCCAGCTTGCGGAACAGTCGCTGCAGCAACATCATGCCCAGCATCAGGGTGATGAACAGGGCCACGCCGAAGCCGTAGCCGAAGAAGGCCGGACCGAGCTGGATGGAGAGCACGCTCAGCGCAAAATTCAGCACCGTCAACGTGGCTGTGATGACCACCACATCGCGCCTGCGGTCGAGGTAATAGAACACGTTGAGCACGGCCAGCAGCATCACCTGGAAGCTCGCCGCCACGGCCTGCACCAGGAACAGCGGGATGTAGAGGCTGCTGATGCCGATCCACGAAAACAGCGCCGGCACGAAGGTGTACACCGCCAGCAGCGTGAGCGCCTGCACCTTCAGGATCTGGTAGAGCCCCTCGCGCACCACGCCCTGCATGCCGTCGTGATAGCGGGAGATGTCCTGCAGCGCGCCGCCTTCGCGCACGGCGGTATAGAACTTGTCGTACCACTCGACGAAGTCGGTCTCGAACTTCACCAGGAAAATGCCCATGCCCGGGATGACGCACAGATAGGCGAGAAACACGGGAAGGTCGTAAATGGTCGAGGCGCGCAGCGGGCCGATGACCGGGTTGGACGTGCCCGTGGTGAACCAGAACACCAGCTTGTCGGCCCACACGCCCACGTTGTAGAGCACACCGCCCGCGATGAGCGAGAGATACATCTGCTTCGGGCGGAAGCAGGCCAGGCTGATCGGGCGCACCACCGGAAAGTTGCGCAGCACCAGCCACAGCATCAACACCCACATGACGAACTGCCCGCCGAGAAAGCCCAGCAGGAGCCCGTCGAGCCCCCAGGGACGGGCGATGTACGACATCAGCACCGACATGCCGTAGCCCAGCCCATACAGGCCGACGATGGCGCGATACTGTTTCAGGCCTGAGAGAAACACCGTCGTGATCCAGAGGTTCGACAGCAGCGTCAGTCCCACCACGATGAGCACCCGGTACAGATTGCTCACCCCGTCGAAGCCCAGCAGCGCGGTCAGCCAGCCCAGCCCGCCACTGACGGCCGTGGTCACCAGCACCACGCCGAAATAGGCCGGGGCGATGTCGTCCTTGCGCTTCTCGAACAGCCGGTCGGCCACCCATCGGGTGAAGCCCAGTTGCAGCCCTCCGGTGAGGATCAGCGAGCTCATGATGAGGTAGGTGACCGTGACCTGGAACTGGGTGATGAGCGCGTCGGGCGTGACGACACCGAGCGACAGCACGCCCACCGCGATGAGGCCGATGATGGAAAACACCCACGGCCCGGAGCTGATGATGGACGCGTAGGTGTAGGCGCGCAGCAGCCCGAGGTAGGACTCGGTGCGCAGCAGCTTGCGCAGCTCGAAGCCGATGCCGGCCATCTAGTTGGCCCCCACGTTCGGGCTGCGCCCTCTCTGCCCCCCGGGGGGGCTGCCGCCGCCTTGAGGCGGCTCGGCAGCGTCGGCGG
>JAJTBQ010000182.1 GCA_021286835.1 Thiomonas sp. | reverse complement strand
ATTCCTGCCGACCAGAACACCACCGCGATCTATGCCGCGGCCGTGGTCAAGGGCGCGGCCCATCCCCAGGCTGGCCTGATGTGGGCCGAGTTCCTGCGTTCGCCTGCCGCGCTGAAGATATTCGAAGGCTACGGATTCAAACCGGTGTCCCCCCCGAAGCCGGCTTGATTTGTAGCGATTACGCGCAGTTTGGTTCTTCGTTCGCTCCCGCTGTGAGGCCGGAGCGATTTTTTTCGTCCGTTGCGGCGCGATGGAGCGAAGCCAAGTGTGAACCTTTGCACGTTTTGGAGAATGTCATCAAAAACCCGTTGACGGGGTCGGGTCGGGGCTTGATTTTGGCGGGGGGCGGTAGCACACTGAAATCAGCAGTTCCATCCCATAACGCGCGTCCGGCATGTCCCGGCGGGCATCGAAGAGGAGGTCCTTCCACCACAGACAGCGTCCTGGCAAGGTTTTTTGCCCTGCCGTTTTTTCCTTTCCGAAATCAGGAGCCTCACTATGAATCTGACCATCAGCGGCCACCATTTGGATGTCACTCCGTCTCTGCGCACTTATGTCGAAACCAAGCTCGACCGCGTGGTGCGGCACTTCGATCAAGTGGTGAATGTGAACGTGCTACTCAGCGTGGAAAAACTCAAGGAAAAGGAAAAACGCCAGCATGCCGAATGCAATCTGATGGTCAAGGGCAAATCGATCTTCTGCGAAAGCCAGCATGAGGACCTCTACGCGGCCATCGACACCCTGGTCGACAAACTCGACCGCCAGGTGGTGGAGCACAAAAACCGTCTGCGTGACCATCAGGCCACGGCGGGCAAACACCTCGCGAGTTGATCCTGCCCAGCTTGTCTGAGCTTGCCCCGAAACCGGGAAGCGCCCTGCGCCGGCCGGCTTCGGGGGAGGTGACGGACTGCCGCAAAACACGTTTACACTCGCTGTCCTCATTGGCACAAGCACGATCCCATGAACCGTCTTGCCCAGATTCTGCCGCCGACCCACGTTCAACTCGATGTGGATGTCAGCAGCAAGAAGCGCGCGTTCGAGTATGCCGGCCTGTTGTTCGAAAACAGTCTTGGCCTCAATCGGGCGCTGATTACCGACAATCTGTTCGCCCGCGAGCGGCTGGGCTCCACCGGGCTGGGTCAGGGCGTGGCGATTCCCCATGGGCGGATCAAGGGGCTCAAACAGCCGAGCGCGGCCGTCATCCGCCTGCGTCAGCCCATCGCCTTCGAGGCGCCGGACAATCTGCCGGTGTCCTTGCTTGTCGTGTTGCTGGTGCCTGAGAGCGCCAATGCCAAGCATCTGGAACTGCTCTCCACCATTGCCGAAATGCTCTCCGATGCCGATCTGCGCGAACAGCTTCTGAGCGAAGCCGACGCCGCCGCGCTGCATCATCGCATCAGCGTTTGGGCGCCCTTGCAAACGGCGGCCTGACGGCCCTGCCGGCTTGTTGCCGTTCGGCGCGCCGCGTCGGCTGACCTCCTGAACCTGATCCGCTGATTTGAAAGCCTCCACCCTCGCCGCCGAACGCCTGTTCGAGGCCAATGCCGCACAACTCATGTGGCAGTGGATCGCGGGGCAGAGCAATCCCGAGCGCCGCTTCGACATGGCCGCCGTCGAGGGCGCCACGTCGGGAGCGGACCTGGTCGGCTATCTGAATTACATCCACCCGTTTCGGGTGCAGATCCTGGGCTGGCGCGAGGTCGAGTACCTCAACAACTCCCATCAGGAAGACCGGCTGCGCCGCATCCGCCGCATCATCGGCCTGGAGCCGCCCGCGCTGGTGCTGGCCGACGGCAAGGAGCCGCCACCCTGCCTGATCGACGAATGCAATGTGGCGCAGGTGCCGCTGTTCCGCACAGCCGAGACGGCGGCCTTCACCATCGACGTACTGCGCGCCTATCTGTCCAAACATTTCGCCAACCGCATCACCCAGCATGGGGTGTTCATGGACATTCTCGGTCTGGGCGTGCTCATCACCGGCGAGTCAGGCCTGGGCAAGAGCGAGCTGGGGCTGGACCTCATCACCCGCGGTCACGGCCTGGTGGCCGACGACTGTGTCGATCTGCTGCGCGTGGCGCAGAACACCATCGAGGGCCGCTGCCCGCCGCTGCTGCAGAACCTGCTGGAAGTGCGCGGCATCGGCCTGCTCGACATCAAGACCATCTTCGGCGAGACGGCGGTGCGCCGCAAGATGCGGCTCAAGCTCATCTGCCACCTGATCCGACGCGAGGTGCTCGACCGCACCTTCGACCGATTGCCCGCGGGCAATCTGGATGAGGACGTGCTGGGCGTGCCGATCCGCAAGGTGATGATTCCGGTGGAAGCCGGGCGCAACCTCGGCGTGCTGGTCGAGTCGGCGGTGCGCAACACCATCCTGCAGCTGCGGGGCATCGACACGCTGAGCGAGTTTCAGGAGCGCCAGCGCCAGGCCATGCAGGACGGCGATGATTGAGTGGTGGCGGCTGAGGCGGGAATGCCGCGGCGGCTCGCCCGCGCTGGCGCCTACTCGTGCGGGCGCGCGGCCAGCGGCGTGTGATCCGCCTTGCTGTAGTGCGGGCAATCGGGCTTCTTGGCACAGCTGGCGTAGAGCGACAGCGAGTGCTCCTGCAGCTCGAAGCCATGCTCGCTGGCGATCTTTTTCTGCCGCCGCTCGATCTCGGGATCGAAAAACTCCACGACCCGGCCACAGTCCAGGCAGACCAGGTGATCGTGGTGTTTGCCTTCGTTGATTTCGAACACCGACTTGCCCGACTCGAAGTTGCTGCGCAGCAGGATGCCCGCCTGCTCGAACTGGGTCAGCACGCGGTAAACCGTGGCCAGGCCGATGTCCTGCTGTTCATCGAGCAGCACGCGGTACACGTCTTCCGCCGTCATGTGGCGCTGCGTGCCCTTCTGGAAGATTTCCAGGATGCGCAGGCGTGGCTGAGTCACTTTCAGGCCGGTGTTGCGCAAACCCTGTGCATTGCTCTGAGCCATGGGAAACGAGACCGTATTCAGTAGAATGCGCCGATGTTAAACGACCCCGGCCGCGTTGACCACGCGAGAGTCCCGATGCGGTTTCATTCTCTTTTGCGCACCCCCGAACCTCATGAACCGAACCGGCGCCAGAAGCCTGTCCGGGGACGGGGTATCGCCGTTGCGGCCCTGGCCCTGGCGGTGAGCGCAACAGCCCTGCTCGGCGGTTGCGGCAGCACCGCCACTCAGCGCGACATGACCTCGATGTTCAAGCCCTACCGCGCCGATGTCATTCAGGGCAACTTCGTCTCCCGCGAAATGGCCGAGGAGCTCAAGCCCGGCATGACCAAGGAGCAGGTGCAGGCCATCATGGGCACGCCGCTGCTGAGCACGATCTTCAATCAGAATCGATGGGAGTATGTGTTCAGCCTGCGCCAGGGATATCAGGAGCCGATCGTGCGGCGCTTCACGGTCTATTTCGACAAGGAAGGCAAGATGGTTCGTGCCGATGGCGATCCGCTGCCCTCCGAGGAAGAATTCGTCGCCCAGATCAACGCCCTTCGCGATGGTGGCCGCAAACCCAAATCGCTGACCGAAGCGCAACTGCAGGCCGAGATCGCCGCAGCCGACAAGAAGTTCGCGCAAACCAAGCGGCCGCAGGCCACGGCGTCACAGCCTGGCAACCTGACCGTGTATGCGCCGCCGTCCGAAATCGCCGCGCTGCAGAACGCCGCGCCCCTGGTGGCGCCGGCCGCGAGTGCAGCCGCATCCGCGCCTGCCGCCCAGTGAGCCTCCCCGCCGCCGTATGAGTACACCGCCGACCGCACCGCACCGCATCGCCATTGCCGGCGCCAGTGGGCGCATGGGCCGCACGCTCATCGAAGCCGTGCTGGCCGCGCCCGATTGCAGCGTCAGCGCAGCACTCGACATGCCCGGCAGTCCGGCCTTGGGACAGGATGCCGGCGCTTTTGCCGGGGTGCACACTGGCGTGGCCATCCGGTCCGATCTGCATGCGGCGTTGCAGCATGCGCGCTACTTCATCGACTTCACCCGGCCCGAGGGCACCATGGCTCACCTGGCCGCATGCGAGGCGGCGGGTGTGGCCATGGTCATCGGCACCACAGGATTCGACGATGCGCAGCTCGCACGCATCCGCGCCGCGTCGCAGCGCATCGCCATCGTCATGGCGCCCAATATGAGCATCGGCGTGAACGTGGTGTTCAAGCTGCTGGAGCAGGCGGCGCGCGCGCTGGCGCAGGGCTATGACATCGAGATCATCGAGGCCCATCATCGCCACAAGGTGGACGCGCCTTCGGGCACCGCGCTGAAAATGGGCGAAGTCGTGGCGGGCGCGCTGGGACGTGATCTCAAGCAATGCGCCGTCTATGGCCGCGAAGGGGTGACCGGCGAGCGCGATCCCTCCACCATCGGTTTTGCCACCGTGCGCGGCGGCGACATCGTGGGCGATCACACCGTGCTGTTCGCGGGTACCGGCGAGCGCATCGAAATCACCCACCGCTCGAGCAGCCGCGCCACCTATGCGCAGGGCAGTCTGCGCGCCGTGCGCTATCTCTCCACCCAAGACCACGGCCTGTTCGACATGCAGGACGTGCTGGG
>JAJTBQ010000181.1 GCA_021286835.1 Thiomonas sp. | reverse complement strand
CGTTAACAGGCCCTTGACCCCACTCGGTGCATTGCCCTAGCCGAAACGCGTCGAATCGGCTATGTTCCAAAAATCGAACGGGCGTGCTTTTTCCCGTTGCGCTGCATTCAAAACAACGCAGGAGACAGTTCATGGAGCGGATCTGGCTGGCGAACTATCCCGCAGGCGTGCCTGCGGATATCGACCCGGATGTTTTTTCCAATGTGGATGCGCTCATGACGCGCAGCTTCAAGGCCTACGCCGAGCGTCCGGCCTATGCCTTCATGGGGCACAAGACCAGCTACGCGCAGTGGGACGCGCAAAGCACCGCACTGGCCGCCTACTTCCAGTCGCTCGGACTCAAACAGGGCGACCGCGTGGCGCTGATGATGCCCAATGTGCCGCAATACCCGGCGGCTGTGGCCGCCGTCTTGCGCGCCGGCCTTGTGGTGGTCAACGTCAACCCGCTCTACACCCCGCGCGAACTCGAACACCAGCTCAAGGACAGCGGCGCGCTGGCCATCGTCATCCTGGAGAACTTCGCCCACACCCTGCAGCAGGTCATCGCACGCACGTCGGTGCGGCATGTGGTGGTGGCGAACATGGGCGAAACGCTGGGCTTTCCGCTGGGGCCCATCGTCAACTATGTGGTGCGGCACAAGAAAAAGCTCGTGCCGGCCTGGTCGCTGCCCGGCCATGTGTCGTGGAAGGCGGCGCTCAGAAAAGGGGCGGAGCTGTCCTTCAGCCGACCGCAAGTCAGTGCGGACGACGTGGCCCTGCTGCAGTACACCGGCGGCACCACCGGCGTGGCCAAGGGCGCCACACTGACGCACCGCAACATCGTTGCCAACATCGTGCAGTCGGCGGCCTGGTATGGCCCGGCCCTGGGCAAGCTGCCCGAGGGCAAGCAGCTCAACACCATCTGCGCGCTGCCGCTCTATCACATCTTCGCCTTCACCGTCATCATGATGCTCAGCGCCTATGAGGGCGGCATGATGATCCTCATCCCCAATCCTCGCGACCTTCCCGGCACGCTCAAGGAACTGGCGAAGTACGAAGTGCATTCCTTCCCCGCGGTGAACACCCTGTTCAACGGCCTGCTCAATCACCCGGATTTCGACAAGGTGAACTGGCGAACGCTGATGCTCAGCGTGGGCGGCGGCATGGCGGTGCAGGAAGCCGTGGCCAAGCGCTGGCTGGAGCGCACCGGCTGCCCGATCTGCGAGGGCTACGGCCTGTCGGAGACCTCGCCGTCGGCGATCTGCAACCCGACCGACACCGACCGCTACAGCGGCACCATCGGCATGCCGATTCCGTCCACCGAACTGCAACTGGTGGACGACAGCGGCCGCGAGGTGGCGCCGGGCCTGCCCGGCGAGATTGCGCTGCGCGGACCGCAGGTCATGCGCGGCTACTGGAACCGTCCCGACGAGACCGCGGCGACCTTTACCGCCGAGGGCTTTCTGCGCACGGGCGACATCGGCGAGGTCGATGCCCGGGGCTTCGTGAAGATCATCGACCGCAAGAAGGACATGATTCTCGTGTCGGGTTTCAACGTCTACCCCAACGAGGTGGAGGGCGTCGCGGTGATGCACCCCGGCGTGCTCGAAGCCGCCGCCATCGGCGTGCCCGACGCGAATTCGGGCGAGGCGGTGAAGCTGTTCGTGGTGAAGAAAGATCCGGCGCTGACTGAAGCGCAACTGCGCGACTTCCTGCACGAGCAGCTCACCGGCTACAAGCGGCCACGCTACATCGAATTCCGCGGCGATCTGCCCAAGACGCCCGTGGGCAAGATTCTGCGGCGCGAGCTCCGGTCCTGACAACGGGCGCTCGCGTGGCGACTCAGTCGGCCCTGGGTTCTCGCAGATCGCGCAGCAGGTTCAGCGCCTGCTGCACGTTGAGCGCGCGCGAGAACACCCAGCCCTGAATCATGGGACAGCCGGCGCGTTCCAGCCAGAGCAGGTCGGCCAGTGTCTCCACCCCTTCGGCCACGACTTCCAGATTCAGCGTTTTGGCCATGGTGAGCGTGGCCCGGGCGATGGCCGCCTTGAAGCGGTCGGTGCTCACCCCTGCGGCGATGGCGCGGTCGAGCTTGATCTGCGAGACCGGCAGCCGGGTGAGATAGCCCAGATTGGAGTAGCCCACACCGAAATCGTCGAGCGCGAGCTGCACGCCCATGCCCCGGAACGCATCGAGCACGGCGAGCAGATCGGGGTTGTGCTCGATCTCCACGTTTTCAGTGAGTTCGAGCACCAGCTTCTCAGCAGGAACGCCGTAAGCCGCCGCCACCTCCGACACGCAGGGCACGCAGGCATTGACGTGCAACTGGCGCGGCGACACGTTGTACGCCATCGTGCCCTCGAAGCCCTGCTCCTTGCGCAGGCGGCCGAAGCCCTCCAGCGCGATCGACATCATCACCGGACCGAAGCTGTCGAGCAGTCCGCTGTCGGTGAGGATGGAGATGAACTCATCGGGCTGCACGCGCTCGCCATTGCCGCGCGTCCACCGGGCCAGCGCCTCGAAGCCGGTGATCTGATAGGCACTGCGCAGGGTTTCCAGACTGGCCGATTCGTCGTGCAGCAGCACGCTCTGGCGGCGCGACCAGATCGGTTGAAAATGGGCCTCGAAGCGACGGTTGGCGATGGCGGCGCGCAACTCCTCTTCGAGTTGCGCGCGCCGCTCGATGCGCGACTGCAGCGCCACCGAGAACGACTCCACGCGGTTGCGGCCCAGCATCTTCGACTCGTGCAGCGCCGCGTCTGCGCGGCCCACCAGCTCGGCGGTGGTGCGGCCATGCTGCGGAAAGACCGCCACGCCGATGCTGGCGCTGAACTGCAGCGTGCGGCCGCCGTGCTCGATGGGTTCGCTGAGCTTGTTCTGCACCACGGCGGCGATGCGCATGGCTTCGGCCGCGTCGTGCGCGTCCCGCGCCAGAATGAGGAACTCGTCGCCGCCGAAGCGGGCGGCCGTGTTGTTGGGGCGGGCGAGCTGCACCAGGCGCTTGGCCGTCTCGATCAGGGTCTGGTCGCCCACGGCATGGCCCAGGGCATCGTTGATCAGCTTGAAGCGATCGAGGCCGATGAACAGCACCGCAAAGCACTGGCCCGGCGGGGTGACGGCGATGGCGTCTTCGACATGCTTCTCGAACAGGGTGCGGTTGGCCAGGCCGGTGAGCGCATCGCGGTAGGCCGCGAGTTCGAGCTTTTCCTCGGCCTGATGGGCCTGGGTGACATCGCGCACCACGCCCCGGTAGCCTTGGAACAGGCCGAGATGATCGATCATCGGCGCGGCATCGACACGCCACCACAGCAACGCCGCATCTGTCTCCAACCGGAACGGCACGACCAGATCGCGAACGTCCTGGTGCTCTTCCATGAGAAAGCGCAGCTGTGCCCATTCAGGCGAGAACTCCTGTCCAGGGTAGAGCGCGGCCAGGTTGGCGCCGACCAGATTCAGGCTGGCCAGAGGCGACTCCTCGGAGCGTCTCGAACTGCGCGAGATGTAGGTCAGCACGCCTTCGGGGTCCGACTCCCAGAACCATTCGTTCGACAGCTCGGCCAGCATGCGGAAGCGGCTCTCGCTGCGGTCCAGCCGCGTCTGGGTCTGCCTCAGTTCGGTGATGTCCCAGGTCAGGCCGAAGATGCGCGTGGCCACGCCATCGGCGCCGCGTTCGCGCACCATGCCGTGGTTCATCGTCGTCACCATCTGGCCGTCGGCGCGGATGAAGCGCGTTTCCACCGTCTGCACGAAGCCATCGGGCGCGCTGATGCGCGCAATGGCCTGTTCCAGCGCAGGCAGGTCGGCCGGCACCACATGCCCCATCCACTCGGGAATGGTGAACGTCTTGGGCTCATGCCGGTGCGCTTCGTCGAGCCAGTTCTGCTCGGCGTGGAGTTGCCCGGTCTGCAGGTCGAGCTCCCAGATGGTCAGCCCAGGGCTGGTGCGCAGCAGGTCGAGCGAGGAGTCGCTGGCATGCAGCCGCGTGGTGTCCTGCATGAAGCAGAAGTACCCCGGAACGACGCCATGTTCATCGACCGGAAAGGGCACCAGCCGCACCTGCAGCCAGGCGCCGCCATGGTGGCCCGAGAGGTGGGACTGACGCTCGTATTGCGTGATCTGGCCACGCAGCACCGAGGCGACCTGCGGGGCGATGGACTGCATCGCCGCTGCGGACACCATCTGCTTCAAGGGCTGACCGCGCAAGGCTTCGGGCGACTGGCCCAGCCAGTTCGCATAGGCCGTGTTGCAATACAACAGGCGGCTCTGAGCGTCGAAGCAGGCCGCCATCAAGGGCAAATGCTCCGCCCACCGTGCGATGTCCTGGCACCAGGATTCAGCCTTCAGTGGTGGTATGTCGAGCTCCATTCGCCGGAATGTCTTCGCGGAAAGATCAAAAGTTGACCGGCTGATGGCTCGGCAGGGCGAGCATCAGCTTCATAAATATCAGCAAGCACGGATTTGTAAAGTCTAAAGCAAGCCACGCCTTTGCGGGCGTATTGCGCACGATCGCACAAAAAAGTGTCAATTTTTGAAACAGTCGAAAATGAGCCTGGATGAAAGTTGGACAATTCCAGGCACAACCTCCCCCATTCGGGAGGGGGTGAGTCTTTGCAGACCAGAACATCATCGGAGGGGATATGAACAACGGAATGTGGCGTTACCGACACGCGGCCGCGCTGGGC
>JAJTBQ010000180.1 GCA_021286835.1 Thiomonas sp. | reverse complement strand
GTTCCCACCAGCAAGTCGCTGAGCACGACCTGGACATCGGGCGTGGCGCGGGCGATGGCTTCGAGTCGCTCGATCTGATCGCCTTGCGAGACGCAGCCGGACAGTTGCACCACCCGGCCCTGCACGAGAACCCACACCGCGCTGTCACGCAGCGCCGGATCGGCCCGCATGGCGGGCAGCAGGGCTGCGGCGATGCCCCGGTCGTAGTCGAAGCTGCTGGCATAGCGGCATTTCCCCGCCAGGTAGCAGCTGTTGCCGCGCTCGACGCGGTGATGCTCGACTTCCCGGATCTCCGCCTGCGTGTAGGTGGGCGGGCTGGGCGTGGGACAACCGACGAGGCCGTGCGTGGCCTGCGCGAACGGATCGTGGAACGGGTTGACGAGCAGCGGCGCGGCCGCTGCGGCCCCGTGCCCGAGGGCCAGAAGCAAAAGCATGGCCGCACCGAGCGACGGCCGCATTCCGGCCCGCCCCGATGGGCGGGGAAGGCATCCTTGCATCGAATCACCTCCCTGGACACGCGAAGGACTTGTTCAGCGTTGCCCAAATCCCGGCGATCTTACGCGCGGGCTTGCCCAGGAGGGGGAGAGCCCGCGACGCCTTCGCGGCTATCGGGGCGACAGGCCGCGGCACCGCGGCCCGAGCGCCCCGAGGACCGCGGCGGTTCGCCAGGCTGTCAGAGGCCGACGTTCAGTAGCTGGCCACGCTGCCCAGTGTGGAGATCCACCACGCCAGCACCCCGCCTGCCGCCACGACGATCAGCGCGAGCAGACGACCCGTCCAGGTATCGCGGGCCGAGGGCATGTCGGCGACGGCGTCGATATCGCCGGTCAACATGGGCCGCACCAGATTCTGTCGCTTGACGGTCGCGTAGTAGGCAATGGCCGCCAGATGCAGGCCGACGAGCGCATAGATCAGCGGCTGGCCGATGGTGGTGTGATAGAAGGTGAAGATGGCGCTGGTGCGGTTGCTCACATAGCTGGTGAGGGGCCCGGCGTTGAAAATATCGTCGTTGGCGAACAGGCCGCTGATGACCTGCAGCGCCACCGCCGTTAGCAGAGCGAGCACCGAAAGGCTGCCCAGCGGATTGTGACCCGCGCGCAGATGGGCGGGGCGCGGATCGTCGCCGCGCACATAGCGCAGGACCGTGCCGGGGCCGTGCACGAAGTTCGCGAACCGGGCGTGGTGGCTGCCGATCACGCCCCAGACCAGTCTGAAGACCAGCAGCGCGATGAGGGCGTAGCCGCTCCAGTAGTGGAACTGCATGGCGTTGCCGCCGGTCAGCCCGGTGACGATGGAGACGGTGACGCAGACCGCCAGCGCCCAGTGGAACAGGCGCAGCGGCAGATCCCAGATGCGGACTTTCATGAAGTGGCTCCCGTGCTCAGCCTCTCAGCCCTGCTGCAGCTTGCGGGCGCAATCGAGCGCGAAGTAGGTGAGGATGCCATCGGCCCCGGCGCGTTTGAACGCCAGCAGCGATTCCATCATCACCGCGTCGTGGTCGAGCCAGCCGTTTTGCGCGGCCGCCTTGAGCATGGCGTATTCGCCGCTGACCTGATAGGCGAAGGTGGGCACGCGGAACTCGTCCTTCACCCGCCGCACGATGTCGAGATAAGGCATGCCGGGCTTGACCATCACCATGTCGGCGCCCTCGGCGATGTCGAGCGCGACTTCGCGCAGGGCTTCGTCGGAGTTGCCCGGGTCCATCTGATAGACCTTCTTGTCGGCCTTGCCCAGGTTGGAGGCCGAGCCGACGGCGTCGCGGAACGGGCCGTAGAAGGCGCTGGCGTATTTGGCGCTGTAGGCCATGATGCGGGTGAGGATGTGGCCCTTGTCCTCCAGGGCGCGGCGTATCGCGCCGATGCGCCCGTCCATCATGTCGCTGGGCGCAACGATGTCCACCCCGGCTGCGGCGTGGGTCAGCGCCTGCTTCACCAGCATGTCCACCGTGGGCTCATTGAGGATGTAGCCCGTGTCGTCGAGCAGGCCATCCTGGCCATGCGAGGTATAGGGGTCGAGCGCCACGTCGGTGAGCACGCCGAGCTGCGGAAACGCGCTCTTGAGCGCCCGCACCGCACGCGGCACCAGCCCGTCGGGATTCGTTGCTTCGACGCCGTCGGGGGTCTTGAGCTTGGGGTCGATCACCGGAAACAGCGCGAGCACCGGAATGCCCAGCCGCACACATTCCTGTGCCACAGGCAGCAGCAGATCCACGCTCAGACGCTCCACGCCGGGCATCGAGGCCACGCTCTGTCGCTGCTTCTCGCCGTCGAGAATGAAGACCGGATAGATCAGATCGTCCGCACTCAGGCGGTGTTCGCGCACCAGACGGCGGCTGAAATCGTCGCGGCGCAGCCGCCGCATGCGGGTGCCGGGAAAGGCCGGCTGGTTCACAAAGTTTTTCATCTTTGGTCGGTTGTAGGCGGGAACTTGAGGCGGTCAATGCTATCTTTTCCAGGCAGATGGTGCGCCGCCTGGCGGTGCCATCTCCCGCTTCTCCTCCCTGAGCGGGGCCTTGTTTCAAGGCTTGAATCCCTGGCCAGCACTGCCGGGGATTTTTTTGCCTGCCGTATTCGTTTGTCCCTTCGCAACAAGGTTCCCCAACGGCTCTTCTAAACTGCAGGTCTGTCTGAACAAGGGGGTTCGATATGGCTTTTCAATGGGTGCTGACCTGGCACATCATTTTCGTGATTGCGTGGTACGCGGGCCTGTTCTACCTGCCGCGCATCTTCGTGAATCTGGCCATGGTGCCCGAAGGCAGCACGGCCGAACGCGAGCGCCTTCTGATGATGGGACGCAAGCTCTACCGCTTCACCCACATCCTGATGTGGCCGGCCATCATTCTCGGTCTGGTGTTGTGGCTTTATTACGGCATCGGTCTGCACGGCCCTGGCAACGGCTGGATTCACACCAAGGTCACCCTGGTCGTGCTGCTGGTGATCTATATGTTCTGGTGCAAGCGCATCCTGCGGCAGTTCGAGCAGGGGGGCAACACGCGCAGCCACAAGTGGTATCGCTGGTTCAACGAAATTCCCACCATCATCCTGTTCATCATCATTCCGCTGGTCGTCATCAAGCCGTTCTGACCCATTCCCGGCGCGTCGCTGCCGGGCGCTGACGCATCATGTCTTCGCATCGCCCAGCGCACAGCGCGCGTCCGGTCTCCCGCTTTTCGCGCTATGCGCTGGCGGGCTATGCGCTGCTGATCGTCTATGCCAGCCTCTATCCCTTCGCGGGATGGCGCTGGCAGGGGCTGATGCCGTTTGACTTCGTTTTCGCGCCGCTGCCGCGCTACATTACCTTCAGCGATCTGCTGATCAACGTCGGCGGTTATCTGCCGCTGGGCTATCTGATGGCGCGCTGCCTGCCCGCGCGCTGGCCGCGCTGGGCCCTCTGGGGGGGCAGCTGTGCGCTGGCCAGCGGCCTGTCCTTCTGCATGGAGGCGCTGCAGGCCTTTCTGCCCATGCGGGTGTCGTCCAATCTCGACTGGTTGACCAATACCCTGGGCGGCGCCTTGGGGGCCGCGGTCTGTGTGTGGCTGCTGCCGCGGCTTCGGCTGGCGGCCTTGCTGCGGCTGTGGCGCGAACGCTGGTTTGCGCCCCATGTCGGCTATGGCCTGCTGCTGCTGGCGCTTTGGCCCGTGGCGCTGCTTTGGCCGGCGGCCGTGCTGTTCGGCACCGGCCAGATCGGTCCGACCCTGCTGCAACCGGCGCTCGACACCGATACCTGGCGGGTGTTGTCGGCGTGGTTCGTCAACAGCGGGTTGCGTCTGCCCGACTTTGCCCCAATGAGCGCCCTGCACCAGACGGGAATCACCGCGGCCATGCTGGCAGGCAGCATCCTCACCCTGGCTTCGCTGCTGCGGCCAGGGGCGCCGCGGCTGCGGCTGGCGCTGGTGCTGACCTTGACCGGCCTGCTCGCCGTCAGCCTGTCGGCCGCCTTGAGCTTCGGGCCCGAGCACGCCCTAGCCTGGGCGACCGTTCCCACCCTGCGCAGCGTGGTGCTGGGCTTGATGGTGGGCTTGCCGCTGGCCTATCTGCCGCCTCGCTGGGGGGCGGTCGCGGGGGGGCTGTGCCTGGTGCTGGCGCTGGTGTGGATCAACGTCTCCGGGCCGGGGCCTTACTACGCCATGAACCTGCAGTCCTGGAGTCAGGGCCTGTTCATCCGGCTCTACGGCCTGCCGCAGTGGCTGAGCTGGCTTTGGCCGTTTGCCGTGCTGGTTTATCTTCTGGCGCATGCGCTTCGGCCCGCGCGCCACGACTCTTGAGTATCTCCATGAACTATTACGAGCACCATATTTTTTTCTGCCTGAATCAACGCGACGCGGGCGCCACCCGGCCGTGCTGTGCCGCCAGCGGTGCGGAGGCCGCCTTCGAGCATTGCAAGAAGGCGGTCAAGAAGCTCGATCTCGCCGGCGCGGGCAAGGTGCGGGTGAACCGGGCCGGCTGTCTCGACCGCTGCGAAGAAGGGCCGGTCTGCGTGGTTTATCCGGAAGGCGTCTGGTACACCTATGTCGATCAAAGCGACATCGACGACATCGTGCAAAGTCATCTGCTGGGCGGCAAGGTCGTCGAACGCCTGCGTCTGCCCGATGCGCCCGAGGACGGCGACTCGCCGGGGTCCGTGTGATGCCCATGAGCGCGCCGGGCCGCTCCCAAGCGATCATCCCGCAGCGCGCAGCGCGGAGGGTCGTCCAGTGA
>JAJTBQ010000179.1 GCA_021286835.1 Thiomonas sp. | reverse complement strand
TCCAGAAGGGTCTGGGCGCCCTGGGCGAAATGCGCGGCGTCGTTCACCGCGAGCGGCTGACTGCCGTCGAAGCGCCAATGCGCGGCGATGTGACCGGCACGCGGGTTGGCCAGCTCGCAGGTCAGATCCAGATGCGCCGCGCCCTGGGTGGCGCGCACATCGTGTTCCAGCCGGTTGAGGGTGCAGTGCAGCGTCCAGGGCGCGCGCACCAGCACGGCCTGCTGCTGCACCGCGCTCACCCAAGGTTGGCGGCTCAGCGTGTGGGCGATGGCCTCGCCGACGAGCTGGGCGGGTGGCGCCAGCCAGCGGCTGTCGCGATAAGCGTCCAGCGTATCCGGGCTGCGGCTGTACATCATGGCAGGCGACTGCAATCCCGCGCTGGCCCTCACGGGCAGCAACTGGATGACTGTGGGCTGAGGCAGCGGGGGGGAGGCGATGTCGGCAGCGGTCAGCCGATAGCTTTGCTGCACGGGGGTGCGGTTGATCGGCAGTGAGCAGGCGGCCAGGGCCAGCCCGGCGGCCATCACCACGCCGAGCACGGCGCCGCGGCGCAAAGGGTTGGAAGACGGGTTCATGGTTGTTCTCCCGGTCCGGGTGGGGGCAGCGCCGGGCCGTAGAGCAGTTGGCTGGGATTGGTCTTGAGGTTTTCGGTCAGGGCGCCGAGCTGGCTGCTCAGCTGCTGCAGATTGCGCGCCAGGGCGTCCACCTCGGGCAGGGTACGGGTCTGCAACTGAGTCATGGCCTGTACGCCGACTTGGGTGAAGGCCGTGGTGGTATTGCCGGCCCGGGCCACGCTGCTGGCGGCCGCGCCGATCTGGGGCATGACGGCGCTGAGCTGCGCGGAGACGCCGCCGAGCTTCTGCACCAGAACCTCGGTCTGGCGCACGAGCACCTGGCCCTGTTGGCTCATCTGGGTCAGGTTCACACTGGTCTGACGGCCATTGGCGAACATCTGATTGATGTCGTCCTGTTTGGCGGCAAGTGTCGCCGACACGGTCTGGAGATTGCGCAAGGTCGCGCTCAGCGCCTGCACATTGGCCGGACTGAGCAGCGCGTCCACCCGCTGGCTGATGCGTGCCAGCGTGATGGCCGCATCGTTGATGCCGCCCTCGATCTGGGTGAACACCGAGGGCTTGTAGGGAATCACCGGATCGGGTTCGCCCGGTGGCGTGGGCAGCAGCCTGGGAGAGGCGCCGCCGATGAGGTTGACGGCCGACAGTCCGGTGACACCCAGCGGACTGAGCTGCGCCACGGTGTCGTCGCGCACCGGCACGTCGCGGTCGATCTCGACCTTGATGCGGATGAGCGCCGGGCTCTTCGGATCGATCTCGATGCTGGCCACCTTGCCCACGGTCACACCGCGGTAGAGCACATTGCTGTCGGTCTTCAGGCCGTTGACGTTGTCGGTGGCGTAGATCAGATAGGGCTTGGTCGCCGTCTGCTTGCCGCCTGTCGCCAGCCACCAGGCCAGGCCGCCCAGCATCAGGGCCAGAAGCACCACGAACAGGCCGACGGCGGTGTAGTTGACTTTGGATTCCATGAGGGACCTCGACATCACAGGCCGTCTTGCGGGGCCGATTCGTGCAGATAGGCGGCCGAGCGGCTGCCGCGGAAGTAGGCCACGAGTTCCGGCTCCTCGCGCCGCGCCAGCTCGGCGGCCGGGCCGATGGCGAGCATTTTCTTGCGGGCGAGGAAGGCCACGGTGTCGCTGCCATACCAGATCGAATCGAGATCGTGCGTGACCTGCAGAATGGTCAGCCCCAGCAGGTCACGCAATTCGTGGATGAGCCGGTCGAACGCCGCGCCGCCGATCGGGTCCAGGCCGGAGGTCGGCTCATCGAGCACCAGCAGCTCAGGGTCGAGCGCCAGGGCGCGGGCCAGCGCGGCGCGCTTGACCATGCCGCCCGAGAGTTCGGCCGGGTACTTGTGCGCTGCGTCGGCCGGCAGCCCGGCCAGACCGATCTTGAGCATGCCCAGTTCGGGCAGCAGATGTTTCTCCACCAGGCCTTGCTCGCGCAGCGGCAGCAGCACGTTCTCCAGGACGGTCAGGCCGGTGAACAAGGCTCCGCCCTGAAACAGCACGCCGATGCGCTGGCGCAGCGCCTGTCGCTGGGCTTCGTCGGCCGTCAGCGCGTCCTGGCCGAACAGCCTGAGCGTGCCGGCGTTGGGCGCACGCAGCAGAATCAGGCTGCGCAAGAGCACCGTCTTGCCCGAGCCCGAACCGCCTACCAGCGCCATGATGGCGCCGCGCGGCAACGCGAGGTTCAGGCCGTCGTGCACCACCACGTCGCCAAAGCGGTTGACGATGCCCTGGGCATCGATGACCAGATCGGCACCGGGCTTCATAGCCGCAGCAGGTTGTAGAGCACGGAAAACCCGGCGTCGATCACGATGACCAGGAAAATCGACTGCACTACGCTGACCGTGGTCGCACGCCCCACCGCGGCCGCGCTGCCCTTGACGCGCAGCCCCTGCATGCAGCCCACCAGGGCGATGACGATGGCGAACACCGGCGCCTTCACCATGCCGAGCACCAGCGTCTTGAGCCCGACCACCTGCGGAATGCGCGAGGCGTATTCGCTGAACGGCACGCCGTAGCCGAGGGACGCGACGACGCCGCCGCCCACCAGGCCCATCACGTCGGCGAACAGCGCCAGCAAAGGCAGCGTGATGAGCAGGGCGACGACCTTGGGCAGCACCAGCATGTCGAAGGGCGAAAGCCCCAGGGCGCGCAGCGCATCGACCTCTTCCGTGATCTGCATGGTGCCGATCTGCGCGGTGTACGACGAACCCGTGCGCCCGGCCACCAGAATGGCGGTGAGCAGCGGCCCGAGTTCGCGCAGGGTGATGATGGAGACCAGATTGACGATCAGGATGTTGGCCCCATACGTGGCCAGCGTGGCCCCGGCCTGATACGCCATCACCATGCCGATGAGGAAGGACAGCAGACCGACGATGCCCAGTGCGCGCAGCCCCGCCGCGTCGATCTCGTGGACGATCTCGCGCCAGCGCAGCCGCCAGGGCCGCAGCAGCGCGGGCGTGCCGCGCCACACCAGCTCGCCGACGAAGGCCAGCAGCGCCCGCATCTCGTCCAGCGCGGTGAGGGTGGCGCGACCGATGTCGCCCAGCAGGCCGAGCGGGCGCTGGGCCGCAGGCACCGGCAGTGCGCGCTGCCGCACGAGTTCAAGCAGCTGCCGCTGCGCATCGCTCAGTCCGGAGAGATCGACCTGCGCGCCCGCGTGCCTCCAGCGGTCCATGGCGTTGAGCAAGGTGAGGGCGCCACTGGTGTCGAAAGGCACGTCCGCCGCCTGGAGTGCAATCTGCCGTGCCCCCGGTGGAAGTTGCAAGTCGGGCGGACGGCGCAGCCCGCGGGATGTCCAGTGACCACTCAGACGGCACGGCTGCTGGGCGCCGGAGACGACATCCGCGCTGCCACCCCAGGCCAGGGCGGCGGGCGCGAAGTCGGTGGAAGGCGGCGCGGCGTGCATGGTGTCGGTCGGGCAGGGCGATAGGGTAGCGGATCGTGCGGTCTGCGCCGCGGCAACTCTGAAACAATGTCGCCCATGCTGCAATTCACCGTCCATCGCACCTCAGCCGCCGCGCGCCGCGGCACGCTCACCCTCAATCACGGCACCCTCGACACCCCGCAGTTCATGCCGGTGGGCACCTATGGCACCGTCAAGGGCATCACGCCCGACGGTCTCAAGCAGGCCGGTGCCCAGATCATTCTGGGCAACACCTTCCACCTCTGGCTGCGGCCGGGGCTGGACGTCGTGCGGCAGTTCGGCGGACTGCACCGCTTCATCGGCTGGGACGCGCCCATCCTCACCGACAGCGGCGGCTTCCAGGTGTGGAGCCTGGGCGCGATGCGCAAGATCAGCGAGGAAGGCGTGCGTTTCGCCTCGCCGGTGAACGGCGACAAGCTGTTCCTCACCCCCGAGGTGAGCATGCAGATCCAGACCGTGCTGAACAGCGACATCGTCATGCAATTCGACGAATGCACGCCCTACGACGTCGATCGCGGCGGGCAGAAACACATCACCACCGAGGCCGAGGCCCGGGCCTCGATGGAACTCTCGCTGCGCTGGGCCGCACGCTGCAAGACCGAGTTCGCGCGGCTGGGCAACCCCAACGCCCTGTTCGGCATCGTGCAGGGCGGCATGTTCGAGCCTCTGCGCGACGCCTCGCTCGACGGTCTCGCCGCGCTCGATCTGCCCGGCTACGCCATCGGGGGTTTAAGCGTGGGCGAGCCCAAGGACGACATGCTGCGCCTGCTGCGCCACACCGCGCCCCGCCTGCCCGCCAACAAGCCGCGCTACCTCATGGGCGTGGGCACACCCGAAGACCTGGTCGATGGCGTGAGCGCGGGCATCGACCTGTTCGACTGCGTCATGCCCACGCGCAATGCGCGCAACGGCCATCTGTTCACCCGCTTCGGCGACCTGCGCATTCGCAACGCCCGCTTCAAGCAGGACGAACGCCCGCTCGACGAAAGCTGCACCTGCCCCACCTGCGGCCAGTTCTCCCGCGCCTATCTGCACCACCTCGACCGTTGCGGCGAAATGCTGTTCGGCATGCTCGCCACCACCCACAACCTGCACTACTACCTGCAGCTCATGCGCGACATGCGAGCCGCACTCGACGCCGGAACATTCGAGACCTTCGTCGCCCAGTTCCGCGCCGAGCGGGCGCGGGGGGTGTGAT
>JAJTBQ010000178.1 GCA_021286835.1 Thiomonas sp. | reverse complement strand
GCGCGCTTCACCCTCGACGCCATGCCGGGCAAGCAGATGGCCATCGACGCCGACCTCAACGCCGGCCTGATCGATCAGGAAGAGGCGCGCAAGCGCCGCGCCGACGTGGCCCAGGAAGCCGACTTCTACGGCGCGATGGACGGTGCCAGCAAGTTCGTGCGAGGCGACGCGGTGGCGGCCATTCTCATTCTGTTCATCAACCTGATCGGCGGTCTGATCATCGGCGTCTTCATGCACGGTCTGGGTCTGGGCGAAGCCGCGCAGAACTACACCCTGCTGTCCATCGGCGATGCGCTGGTGTCGCAGATTCCGGCGCTGGTCATTTCCATGGCCGCGGGCATCGTCATCAGCAACGTGTCCACCGGGCAGGACATCGGGCGGCAACTGGTCGGCCAGTTGTTCACCCACCCGCGGGTGCTTGCCATCACCGCGGGCATCCTGGGTCTGATCGGTCTGGTTCCGGGCATGCCCCACCTGGCCTTTCTGGGCGCGGCTGCCGTCTTGGGCGGGGTGCTGTGGTGGCAGCACAAGCGGCAGCAGGCGACCGCCGCGCAGGCCCAGGCCGTGCCGGAGGCGGCGGCGCCGACCGAGCCCGAGGAAGTGAGCTGGGAGCAGATCGAGCCAGTGGACACGCTATCGCTGGACGTGGGCTATCGGCTGATTCCGCTGGTCGACCGCAATCAGGGCGGCGAGCTGCTCGGGCGCATCCGCGGCGTTCGCAAGAAGTTCGCGCAGGAGATGGGTTTTCTCGTCGCCTCGGTGCACATCCGCGACAACCTCGAACTGCGGCCCGGCGGCTATCGCATCGCCCTCAAGGGCGTGGATGTGGGCAGCGGCGAGATCTTTCCCGATCTGCTCATGGCCATCAACCCCGGGCAGGTGATGGGCGATCTGCAGGGCACGCCCACCAAGGATCCGGCCTTCGGCCTGCCCGCGGTGTGGATCAACAAGGAGCAGCGCGAGCGGGCGCAGACCCTGGGCTATACCGTGGTGGACCCCAGCACGGTACTGGCCACGCATCTGCACCATCTGCTGCAGACCCATGCCGCCGAGCTTCTGGGGCGCGAGGAAGTCGAGGGGCTGCTGGCGCACCTGTCCAAGCGGTCGCCCAAGCTGGTGGAAGACCTGGTGCCCAAGCTCATCTCCGCCGACCGGCTGCGCAAGGTGCTGCAGAACCTGCTGACCGAGGGCGTGCCCATCCGCGACATGCGCACCATTGCCGAAGTGCTGGCCGAGCATGCCGCGCAGGTGAACGACACCGACGAACTCACCGCGCGGGTGCGGCTGGCGCTGGGCGCCTACATCGTGCAGAGTCTGTCGCCGAACGGACAGGAACTCTCCGCCGCGGTGCTCGACGGTCAGCTGGAACAGATTCTGCTTTCCAGCCTGCGCGCCGACCCGCAGCAGGCCTCGGTCGAGCCTGGGCTGGCGCAACGCCTGATGGACAAGGCGCGCGATCTGATGCAGCGTATGGAAGCGCAGGGCGCGACCGGCGTGCTTCTGGTGAGCGCGCCGCTGCGGCAGTTTCTTGCCCGACTGCTGGCGCGCAGTGCGCCGCGGTTGCGCGTGCTGTCCTATGCTGAAATTCCCGACCAGAAACAGGTCAAGGTCACCGCCACGCTGGGCGCATAAAAGCTGGAGCCTCAATCGTGAAAATCAAACGCTACACCGGAACCCATACCCGCGAGGTGCTGACCCGCATCCGCAACGATCTCGGCGCCGATGCGGTGATTCTGTCGAATCGGGAAATCGTCGGCGGCGTCGAATTAATGGCGGCGGTCGACTTCGATGCCAGCCGGTTTCCGTCGGAGGAGCATGAGCCCGATGGGGCGGCGGCGTCCGTTTCCCAGCCGCCGGTCATGGAGACTGCGCCTGCACCGGCGCCTGCATCAACGTCCATGCCGACCACGGCGCAGCCCCGGACCGTCGTCGAACCGATGCCCAGGCCGTCGCCACAGCCGCAGCCAACGGATTTGCCTCTGCCCGCCGTGGCGCGAGTTGTGCCGACCGCGCCGCCGCGCGCAGCCGAGCCAGCTTCTGCGCCGACCTCCATTTCGCTGGAAGAAAAGGATGCTGCGGTGCTGGGCGCGATACGCCCTGCGCAGGCGACCGCCGTCGCACCGCCTCGCCCGGCACACTCTGTCGCGCGTCCCGAGCCGAAGGACGAACTTGGCGCCATGCGCCACGAATTGCAGGACCTGCGGCAGTGGATGCAGTCGCAGATGTCGGGCCTGGCCGATGCCGGGCCGCTCACCCCGACGGGCGAGCAGTTGCAGGCCCTGGGTTTTTCCACCGCGCGGGCGCGGCAACTGGGCAGCCAGGCCTTGAACCTGCGCGGCGCGCTGGCCGCGTATCTCGGCAAGGGCTTGCAGGTGGCGGCCGATCCGGTGTCGGCGGCCGGCATCTATGCCCTGGTCGGTCCGACGGGGGCCGGCAAGACCACCACCATCGCCAAGCTCGCCGCGCGCCTGGTGCTGCGCAACGGCACCGGCGCGGTGGCACTGATCACCACCGACACCTACCGCATCGGCGGCGTGGAACAACTCAAGATCTACGGCCGCATTCTGGGGGTGCCCGTGGCGGTGGCGCGCGACGGGGAGGAGCTGCAGCAGCACCTGCGCGATTTTGCCGACCGGCACTATGTGCTGATCGACAGCATCGGCCTGAGCCCGCGCGACGTGCGCATGGCCGAGCAGATGCAGTGGCTGCAGGCGCTGGGCGATGGGGTCACCCGCCTGCTGGTGGTGGGTGCGGGCCTGGCGCCTTCGGCGTATGCCGAGCTCTGGACGCTGTATCGCCGTTTGCCTGTTGCGGCGGCCATTCTCACCAAGCTCGACGAGAGCCCGAGCTTCGGCGCCGCGCTGCAATGGCTGGTGGAAAGCAGCGTGCCGCTATGGTTCTACACCGACGGCCAGCGCGTGCCGGAAGACCTGCACGTGCCGTCGCTGGCTAAGATCACGGCTTTGCTGGAACACGACCCCGTGACCCGTTTCGACTCCGCCCCCGCCCTGTCCGCTGCCGCCGCTGCGGCTTCGGCGGCGGCATCTCCTTCCGCTTGAACCTCATTCCGGACCGCATCATGGATCAAGCCGAAGGACTGCGCCGCCTGCAGCGCCCCCCGACCAAGGTCATCACCGTCGCCAGCGGCAAGGGCGGCGTGGGCAAGACCAACGTGGTCGCCAATCTGGCCATCACCCTGGCGCGTGGCGGCCAGCGGGTGATGGTGTTCGATGCCGACCTGGGTCTGGGCAATATCGACATCCTGCTGGGCCTCACGCCGCGCTACAACATCAGCCATGTGCTGTCGGGCGAGAAGCAGCTCAGCGACGTGCTGGTGCGCGGCCCGCAGGACATTCTGGTGCTGCCCGCCTCCAGCGGCGTGGCCGGGATGGCCGCGCTCGACGTGGCCACCCAGTCGCGGCTGATCGACGCGGTCAGCAGTCTCGACGTTCCTCTGGACTATCTGCTGGTGGACTGTGCCGCCGGCATCGCGGGCGACGTGCTCACGTTCAGCCGCGCCGCGCAGGATCTCATCGTCGTGCTGAACAACGAGCCCGCCTCGGTGGCCGATGCCTACGCGCTCATCAAAGTGCTTAGCAAGCATCACGGGCTCAAGCGCTTTCACCTGCTGCCGAACATGGTGCGCGATACGCGCGAGGGCCAGGCGCTGTTCGCCAAGATCACCGGCGTGGCCGATCGCTACCTCGACGTCTCGCTCGATCTGCTGGGCAGCATTCCGCTGGACGCGTCGCTGCGCGCGGCGGTGCGCAGCCAGCGCGCCGTGGTCGAATCCGCACCGCAGAGCGCCGCCGCCGCCGCCTTTGCCGCGTTGGCCGCCCGGGTGAAAAACTGGCCGCTGCCGCAGGGGCCGAGCGGCCGCATCGAATTCTTCATGCAGCAGTGGCTGCGGGCAGAGCAGGCCGCTTGACGCGCGCTGCACCGACAACACGGCTCCCGATCGCATGAAACCCGGCCTCTATCCCGCCCCCGAAACCCGCGAGGAGCGCCTTGCCAAGCACCTGCCCATGGTGCGGCGCATCGCGGGCCAGATGGCGGCGCAACTGCCGGCCTCGGTCGATTTCTCCGATCTGGAACAGGCGGGCATGATCGGCCTTTGGGACGCGCTCGACCGCGGTGAAATGCAGTCGCCCGCGCAGTTCGCCACCTATGCGGCCATTCGCATCCGCGGGGCGATCTACGACGAGCTGCGCAAGCTCGACTGGCTGCCCCGCCGCAGCCGCGCCAAGGAGCGTCAGATCGAGCGCGCCGAGGCGCTGCTCACCCAGCGTCTGGGCCGGCACCCCGAAGACGGCGAGATCGCCGCGCATCTGGGCTGGGAGCTGGCCGAGTATTACGACGCTCTGGCCGAGACCAGCATGCAGCTGGTCTACCTCGAAGACCTCACGCACGACGATGGCGGCTCGGTGGCCGACCGCAAGGCCGACGAAGCCAGCCTGTTGCCCGAAGACCTGTTGCAAGACGCCGAACTGGAGCGCGATCTGCAGGCGGCCATCCGCGATCTGCCCGAGCGCGAGAAGCTGGTGCTGTCGCTCTATTACCAGGAGGATCTGCAGCTCAAGGACATCGGGCGGGTGCTCGAGGTGAGCGAGTCGCGGGTCAGCCAGCTCATGAAACAGGCGGTCATGCGGCTGAGGGCGCGACTGCAGGCGCATCAGGCGCCAGCCGGCGGAGCGAGCCGCCGCGCCGCGCGATAACAAG
>JAJTBQ010000177.1 GCA_021286835.1 Thiomonas sp. | reverse complement strand
CTATGCGTTGAAAAAATCCGACAGCACAGCAGCGTCGAACATCAGATCCTGGTTCATGTTAATCAAGGAACAGACGGAACCCTGGAATGGGTCAGACAGCAAGGCATTGCCTACAGTCATTCCAAGTCCAATATAGGGATCTGCCTTGCCGTCAATCAACTCGCCGCGATGGCAACCAACGACTGGCTGGTTTACCTAAATGACGATATGGTCTGTTGTCCAGGCTGGGATGCTGCCCTGATTCGATCGATCAAGGCCTTGCCGAATGATCTGGCCTATTTATCCTCCACTCTTATCGAGCCCCACAAAACGGTCAACAAACTGACCATCGTGCAGAGCTTTGGCGATACCGTGGAGTCTTTCGAGGAATCCCGTTTGCTGGCTGAATATCGCGCCGATCCACGCGGCGATGTTGCTGGGCAGGCCTCGCCGGTCAGCGTGGTCAGCAAGCGCTGGTGGCACATGGTAGGAGGCTATAGCCTTGAGCTGAGTCCGGGCATGGGCAGCGAAGATGATTTGATGATGAAGTTCTGGATTGCTGGTTGCCGCCATTATGCCGTGATTGGCGACAGCCGGATTTATCATTTCGCATGTCGAAGCACTGGGCGTGTTCGCCGAAATCGCGGCGCTCGTACGTTCGTCACAAAATGGGGATTGACCCTTGGCGAATTCAGGCGAGACTACCTTATGCGCAGCGCCTTACCTGCTGGAGATAATCTGAAAATTCCAACACCGACGATACTTGGAAGATTCAAGCGCATGATTTATGGCATGACGGGTAATTTTCCTTTGGGCGATATTGCAGCGTGGGAGCCTTTTCCTGGTCGATATATCTCGACCGAAAAATTGCAAGACCATCAACAGCGGCTCTCGTAAGGCATGATGCAATCCCATTCTTCCATCTCCGCGATTCTGATAACGCGAAATGAGCGTCGCAATATCGAAGATTGTCTTGCTGGCCTGGCATGGTGCAGCGAGGTGGTGATTGTCGATGGTGGCAGCGACGACGGCACGGTGGAAGTGGCGCGCGATCTCGGTGCAAAGGTCACTGTGGCCAAGGACTGGCCCGGATTTGGGCGCCAGAAGAATCGTGCTCTCGACATGGCGCAAGGAGAGTGGATCTTTTCGATTGACGCCGATGAACGGGTGCCCTCTTCTTTGGCCGAGGAGATTCAGGCCGCCATTCTGCGCACCGATGCACCGGATGCATTTTCCCTGCCGCGCCTGTCGAGTTATTGCGGGCAGTTCATGCATCATGGCGGTTGGTACCCTGACCGGGTGGTGAGAGTATTTCGGAAACGCAAGGCGCGGTTTTCGGACGATATCGTGCACGAATCCGTGCAGGTTCAGGGTCGTGTCGGCCAGTTGCAGCATGATCTGCTGCACATCAGCTATCGCTCGCTCGACGATGTTCTGGACAAGATGAACCGGTACTCCAGCGCCGGGGCCGAGAAACTGGCCTCGCGAGGGCGCCAAGCGGGCCTCGCCACCGCACTGGGCAAGAGTCTGTGGGCATTCGTTCGGACCTATCTGCTGCGGCGCGGTTTCCTCGATGGGCGCCTCGGCTTTGTGTTGGCCTGCGGCATCGCGCATGAAACCTGGTACCGCTACTTGAAACTATGGCTGGCGCAGCGGCCCGACGCCCAGAAGACCTTGCCGCCTTGATCGGCCCGGTGTGCCTCCTTACTCGCCGGAACCAATCCCCCATTTGCAACTCAGTCTTGTTGTCGTCATGTTCTGATTCAATTGCGCATCGCAGCAAGACTTGCGAATTTTTACTCCTGCGGGGCTCGAGCCCTTCTTAGAATTTCAACGCTGTGTTCGCTTTGGCATTTGAGGCGACGCAGCCCTTCTATCGACACTCCATGCAGCGACGCCGATTTGTTCTAGGTTCCCTCTCCGCTCCGCTTGTTCGCGGGGCTGCTTCCTTGGCCGGTCTTGCCGCGCTGAGCCGTTCGGCGCAGGCGCAGTTCAAGGTGGATGTCTCGGGCATCGGCGCCACGCAGATCCCCGTGGGCATCGGCGCCTTCCGCGACCCCAACCATTGCCCGCAGCCGATCGCCGACATCGTGCGCGCCGATCTCACGCGCAGCGGGCTTTTCGCCGTGAGCAATCTGGGCGGCCAGACGCTGACCGAGCAAGGACCGCCGAATTACGCGGCCTGGCGTTCGCAGAACCTGGAGGCTGTAGCCGGCGGCAGTGTGGCGCAGGTGGCCGGTGGGCGCTGGCAAGTGCAGTTTCGCCTCTGGGACGCTGTGAAGCAGGCCGACCTCGGCGGCCTGGCGTTGACCGTGATGCCGGGCGATCTGCGGCTGGCGGCGCACAAGATCAGCGATTACATCTATCAGAAGCTCACCGGACAGCGCGGGGTGTTTGCCACGCGCATTGCCTACATCACCAAGGCTGGACCGCACAGCTTTTCGCTCAATATCGCCGACAGCGATGGGGCCAATCCGCAGTTCGCGCTGCGCAGCCGCGAGCCGCTGCTTTCGCCGGTGTGGTCGCCCAACGGTCAGGAGCTGGCCTATGTCTCCTTCGAAACCGGCAAACCCGTGGTCTTCATGCAGAACGTGCGCAGCGGCGCGCGCCGCATGGTGGCCAATTTCAAGGGATCGAACAGCGCGCCGGCCTTCTCGCCCGATGGCGGCACGCTCGCCGTGGTGCTCACGCTCACGGGCCGTTCGCAGATCTATCTCATGCCGAGCAAGGGCGGCACGCCCCGGCAGTTGATGCGCTCGTACTCGATCGACACCGAGCCGACTTTCTCACCCGACGGCCAGAGCCTGTACTTCGTCAGCGACCGCGATGGCGGCCCGCAGGTCTATAAGGTCGGGCTGAGCGGCGGCAGCGTGCAGCGCGTGACTTACAGCGGCGGCTACAACGTCAGCCCGGCCATCAGCCCGGACGGCAAGACGCTGGCCTACATCTCGCAAAAGGGCAATAGCTTTCAGCTCTGGTCCATCAATCTCGAAACCAACGCCGCGCAGCTGCTCGACGATGGCAGCGACTGCGGCCACCCGAGCTTTGCCCCGAACGGGCAGATCGTGCTTTATTCTGCGGGCGACCGCGGTGGTGAAGTGCTCAAGACCGTCTCGATCGATGGCCGTGTGCGCTCCACCCTGTCGCAGGCCGGCGTGCAGGTGCGCGAGCCCAGTTGGGGCCCCTGGACGCCGGATCGCTGAGGCCCGGCGGGCCTTTCGCCCACCGCATTCAAAACCGTCTTTTGCTCAAACACTTCCTTTTTCCTACCCTACCCTGATCTGATCGGAGAATCTCGTGAACATGCGCTCAACCCTGGTTTTCACCGCACTCGCCGCCGCGCTGGCTCTTGGTGGCTGCGCTTCACCCGTCCCCGTCAAACAGGCGCCGGTCGAGTCCAAGACGCCCACCGCCGTGGATAGTGGCACCGCGGGCGCCAATGCCAACGGCGCCGGCCAGAACCAGGTCGCGGCCGTGCAGGCCCCGGCCGAGAGCAATGCTGGCGTCGGCCCCGGCTCCGATGTCCCCAAGAGCGTGTACTTCGGCTTCAACAGCTACACGGTCGATAGCCAGTACACCCCGGTGCTCAACGTCAACGCCACCTATCTGAGCCAGCATCCCCAGGCTCACGTGCAACTGCAGGGCAATACCGATGCGCGCGGCAGCCGCGAGTACAACCTCGCGCTTGGCCAGAAGCGCGCCGATGCGGTGATGAAGGGCATGGAGCTGCTCGGCGTGAAGCCCACGCAGATGGAGGCCATCAGCTTCGGCAAGGAGAAGCCCAAGGCGCAAGGCACGAGCGAGGCTGATTACGCCGAAAACCGTCGCGTTGACATCGTCTATCAACGATGAGCCGCAGCCTCGCCTTTTCGCGTCAAGCGGCCCCGCTGCGCCAGGCGCGGCGGGTGCTGTCGACGACCTTGTCGGTGACGGCCTTGGCGGCCGGTCTGGGCCTCGGCCTGGCCGCGCCGGCCAGGGCCGACATGTTCCCGGACAACGAGGCTCGTCGCGCCATTCTGGACCTTCGCTCGCAAGTGACGCAGAACCAGCAGAGCACGCAGAACCAGCTCGCTCAGCAGGCCCAGCAGATCCAGCAGATCCGCAATTCGCTGCTCGATCTGTCCACGCAGATCGAGCAGATGCGCAGCGAGATGGCGCAGTTGCGCGGCAAGCAGGATGCCGCCACGCAGCAGCTCAACGACGCCTTGGGCAAGCTGCAAACGAGCCAGCAGCAGCTCACGCAGCGCCTCAAGCCGCTGGAGCCGGTGCAGGTGCAGATCAATGGCCAGAGTTACACGGTGCAGCCCGCCGAGAAGGCCGCGTTCGAGCAGGCCGTGGCCACGTTCCGCAACGGCGACTTCGCGGGCAGCGCCACGCAGCTCAAGGCCTTCCTGGCGCAATATCCGTCGAGCCCGTATGACGCCGATGCCCAGTATTGGCTGGCCAATGCGCAGTATGCGCAAAAGCAGTACAAGGACGCGATCGCCACGTTTCAGGGCCTGATCCAGAACAGCCCGAACAACCCGCGCCTGCCTGAAGCCATGCTGGGGCTGGCGAACTGCCAGATCGAAGTGCGGCAGATCGCCGCGGCACGCAAGACGCTCAACACGCTGGTGCAAACCTATCCGCAGTCTGAAGCGGCACAGGCCGGCCGCGACCGGCTGGCCAAGCTGAAGTGACCGAGGCCTACACCGCGGCGGCACCAGTGGCCGTGGTGTTGCTTTCGGGCGGCATGGACTCCGCCACGGTGCTGGCCCTGGCCCG
>JAJTBQ010000176.1 GCA_021286835.1 Thiomonas sp. | reverse complement strand
GGGCGGCGGATGGCCTCCGCAGCTTGTTCCGGGGCGCGGATCCAGACTGAGGAAATGCCGCCGTGGATGCGCCGATCTCGCGGGGATGCGTTCCCCACCTGAGGAAGATTTCATGATTAGCCGCTTTTCCGTTCCTCATGTCCGACTGATCTTTGCGGCTGTGTCGTTGATCATGGCCAGCAAGGCCCTCGCATCCGCGCCTCCCGCGGATCATGTGACCGCGGTGACGCAACGGGTGGTCGAGCCCCTGATGCGCGCCCAGGATATCCCGGGCATGTCCGTCGGCATTCTGATGGGCGATCGAACCGCCGTGATGAACTTCGGTGTGGCCTCCAAGGCAAGCGGCAAGCCCGTGAACGGCACCACGCTTTTCGAGGTTGGCTCGATCACCAAGCTTCTCACCGCCACCATGGCCTCGTGGGCTGTGGCACAGCACCGCATGCGCCTCTCAGATACTGTCGGCAAGTTCTTCCCTGGCTTGCGATCCGCGCCGATTGGCCGGGTCCCCGTGATAGATCTCGCGACGCAGACCTCGGGAGGCCTGCCCCTGCAAGTGCCTGACGGCGTGCGGACTCAGCGCGATCTGCACAACTATCTGAGGCGATGGGAACCCGGCTGTCCGCCTGGCACATGCCGCACCTACAGCAATGTGGGCATCGGGCTGCTTGGAGAAGTGGCCGCCAGAAGCATGGGCCATGCCTTCCCGCAGATCATGCAAAAGCAGCTGCTGCCGGCACTGGGCATGCGGCATACCTATCTCGACGTGCCGCGCGAGGTATGGCGAGACTACGCGCAGGGATACACGAAGCTCGGTGCGCCGATCCGGATGAAGCCCGGACTGCTTGCCGACGAGGCGTATGGGATCAGAACCACGGCGGCCGATCTGCTCCATTTCGTGGAACTCAACCTCGACCCGCAATCGCTGCCGCCCAGCCTGCGCACCGCCATGGAGCAGACCCGAATCCGTTACGTCAAGTCGGGCAGTCTGACGCAGGATCTGGTGTGGGAGCAGGTGCCCTACCCGACGCCCTTGAGCACCTTGCTTGCCGCCAACTCCGCGGAGATGATCTACAAGACGACTCCCGCCACGCCCCTGGCCCATGGAAGTTCGCCAGATGACGCGGTTTGGATCAACAAGACGGGTTCAACCAACGGTTTCTCCGCCTACGTCGCCTGGATTCCTGAGCGCAAGCTGGGCATCGTGATGCTGGCCAATAAGAACTATCCCCTGGATGCCGAAGTGACCGCGGCACACGCCATTCTGTCTGCGGTCGACCAAGCCATGCGCGTATCACACTAGGGTCGTGATCGCCCGCTGCCCGTGCGGAAGAAAGCCACCCGATCCGGTGGCTTTTTCTTTTCCGCCGGTAACTTACGATGCCTGTCGAATTTTGAAGCTTTGCATGACGTTGCGATGGCATCCACACCGGGGTGCAAGAATGGGCGGCGCAGGCCGAAACATCTGGAGAGCACAGCTTGATCCAATCGTATGCAGACTACCAAATGTATCTGGAAGCCGACCGTATTGCGCTCGGTGTGAATTCCCGCTGGGCGCAGTGGCACGACGAGATTTTTCGGTTCCAGCGTCTGTTGAGAAAAGTCGAATTTCTCACGAACTGCAGAAAAAATTCGCTTCGTCGGCGTTTCGCCGCCTATCGCTTTCGTAGACTTTCGATCAAGTTGGGTTTTTCGATTCCCATCAACGTTTTCGGTCCTGGGCTCGCGATTCTTCATTACGGCACCATCGTGGTGAATTCTGGCGCCAGAATTGGATCGAACTGCAGAATTCATACTGGCGTCAATATCGGCGCGCAGCTCGGCAGCGGGGGAGCCGTACCTAAAATCGGTAACAATTGCTATATCGCACCAGGCGCCAAGTTGTTTGGAGCGATTGAGATTGGTGATAATACGGCCATCGGCGCCAATGCGGTGGTCAACAAGAGTTTCCCTGATGGCCATGTGACGCTTGGTGGAATACCTGCGAAAGTCATTTCAGGAAAATCGACGGAAGGTCTTTTCATTCATGGCGATAAGCGGTTCTGACCGATTTATGGATGCATCGAATATCCAGTATGCTCAATCTTTCGTCCGCATAGGTCATGGATTCGGGTATTGATTTCACGATGGTTTTCCCTGCACGCATTCTGATGGTGGTTGATGGGCGCTACCCCGCCACCGGTGGCGCCGAGATGCAGGCCAGACTGCTGAGCCGTTCCTTTGTTGCGGCGGGACACCGCGTTCGTGTCCTCGTTCCTCAGCTCGATCGCTCGCAGCCCTGTGCCGACGATGTCGACGGTGTTCCGGTGGTCCGACTGGCTTATCCCCGCATCAAGGGTGTGGGGGCGGTTCTGCTGAATCTTCGGTTTGCCTATTGGTTGCTGCGGCATCAAGACGAATTTGATGCCGTGCATATCCACATGATGCACAACCTCGCAGGCGCTGCGGGGTGGATCAAACGCTGGTTGAAACCGACGGTCATCGTCAAGGTTTCAGGTGCGGCTGAGTTTCAGGGGGGCATTCTTGACCCCGCGCTCCAGGGCAAGCCGATTCACCGCATCCTGCGTGCCGGCGCCCAACGCCTGGACGCCTACCAGTGCATCAGCAAAAGAACGGCCCAGATCATGGAGCAGGCAGGGTTTGAACGTAACCGCCTGCATCTGCTGCCCAATGCCGTTGACCTGGCCCGATTTGCCCCGCCTGCATCGAGAGATCAGGCCACCTTGCGTGCTGTCTTTGTCGGGCGGCATGTTCCTGTGAAGGGCCTCGACGTTCTGTTGGCCGCCTGGGCGAAGGCCGCGCTGCCGCCTGGCGCCCAGTTGACGGTGGCGGGCGATGGCCCCGAGCGTGATCGACTGATTGCGCTGGCGCATCAATTGGGCATCGCCCAGAGCGTGGCTTTCCCGGGCCTGGTGCACGACGTGCCCGCGCTGCTGCGGGCCAGCAATCTGTATGTTCAGGCCTCGCATCAGGAAGGGTTGCCCAATGCCGTGCTTGAGGCCATGGCCAATGGTTTGCCCACCATCGCCACGCGGATCAGCGGGCATGAAGATGTCATCGCCGATGGCGTCACCGGCATGCTGGTTCCGCCCAATCAGGTCGATGCACTTGCCGAGGCGCTGTCGCAACTCGCTGCCCGCGACGATTTGAGGCAGACGATGGGGGATGCGGCACGTCAGTTTGTCGAGCAACACTATGCCACGGAGACCGTTCTGGAGGCACTCCTGGCAGTCTATCGACGAGAGGGCGCTTCGACCTATGGGCAAACGGATTTGAAAATCAATGCAAGTCGGTAAGGAAACCGTGACTGCCACCAAAGCGGAAAAACGGGGCGTACTCGCCCGCCTGTTCCAGCACACCTCGAACTATTCGATCGGCAGCGTGCTGGTGATGCTTGCCAGCATGATTTCGTTCCCTGTCCTGACTCGGATTTTTTCCGTGGCGGAATATGGGACCATGGCTCTGGTGACCTCGACCATCCTGTTCTTGGTTGGCGTAGGCAAGTTGGGTTTGCAGCATTCTGTCGTTCGCTTTTACAGCGAAGTCGAGGCGGGTACGCGGGCGAATACGTCAAAACAGTTTTTCTCGACGGTTCTTTTCGGCATGATTGCGGTAGGTTTGTGTGTGACCCTGCTGAGCGTCGTAGGGGTTCACTTCACGCCGACGGCCTGGTTGTCCAATGAGCAGACAAAATACCTCATTATTTTGGCATCGCCGCTGATATTCATCCGCGTGGTCGATAGCGCCATGTATAACCTTCTGCGGGCCCAGCAGAAGAGTGGCATTTACAGCACTTATTTCACGGTCAGGAAATATGTGGGCCTGGCGTTGATTTTTTTCGTATTGTTTTATATTTCGCGCACACTCGAGGGATTTTTCCTGTCGTCCATGCTGGGCGAATTTGTCGCCGTGGCGATCATCATTTTTTACTATGCACGCCAGCAGGTCTTTGACGTCCGCGAGTTCAGCAGGCCTTTGTTTGTATCCATGCTCGTCTTCGGTTTGCCGCTGTTGGCAAGCGAACTTTCCATGCTTCTTCTGAATATGAGCGGTCGCTATATTATAAACTATGAACTAGGACCCGAGCCGCTTGGGGCGTTCTCGGCGGCTTTTAATTTCAGTGATTATTTGCAGGGCGTACTGACCGCTTCGTTCGCACAGGCTGTTGTTCCGATGTATTTCAAGATGTGGGAACAGCATGGGCGGGATAAAACAGTGACCTTCATTCAGCAAGCGCTGAAGTATTACATTGCGCTGGCGCTTCCCATTCTGGCCGGAATGGCCGCGGTGGGCCCCGAGCTTCTGAGGCTTCTTGCTTCATCGAAATATGAGGTCAGCGCCTCGCTGATTGTTTTCATCATCGGCGGCATGCTGGTTTCTGGCGGAACGCCGATTTTCAGTGCGGGTATTTACATCAACAAGCTGACCAAGGTGGTCATGTATTCGGTATTGACGGCCGCTGCGGTGAATATCGGATTGACTTTCGTCTTGATTCGCCCTTACGGCATTGAGGGTGCTGCTTTCGCGGCACTGGTGAGTTATTTGGTCTATACCGTAATGGCCGCATATTATGGCCGAAAAGTCGTCAGGATCGCCATCCCATGGTTCGATTTGATGAAATATGGCAGTTTCAGTTTGATCATGTATGCGATCGTGATCTGGGTGAATCCTGCCGATCTCGCCGTGAGGATTTTCTCGCAGATGGCGACTGGGGCGCTGATTTACGGCATCTTGATCGTGATATTCGATCGGGAGATTCGCGGTTTGCTGCAGAAGGG
>JAJTBQ010000175.1 GCA_021286835.1 Thiomonas sp. | reverse complement strand
ACCTGGCGCATGCTGCTCGACGCGGGCTGGCGCGGCCAGCGCGGCCTGCGCGCCCTCATCGGCGGCGAGGCCCTGCCCGCCGATCTGGCGCCGCGCCTGCTGCAGGCCTGCGACGAGGTCTGGAACCTCTACGGCCCGACCGAGACCACCGTCTGGTCGACCTGCTGGCGGGTGCAGCCCCGGCAGCCCATCGTGATCGGGCGGCCCATCGCCAACACCCAGGTCTGGATCCTCGACCCGCAAGGCCAGCTCTGCCCCATCGGCACGCCGGGCGAAATCCACATCGGTGGCGACGGTGTGACACTGGGCTATTTCCAGCGCCCCGAACTCACCGCCGAGCGCTTCATCGCCGACCCCTTCAGCACCGATCCGCACGCCCGCCTCTACAAGACCGGCGACCTCGGCCGCTGGCGGCACGACGGCCAGCTCGAACACCTCGGCCGTCTGGACCACCAGGTGAAAATTCGTGGCTTTCGCATCGAGCTCGGCGAAATCGAGGCCGTGCTGCGCGAGCAGGCCGGCGTCGCCAGCTGCGTGCTCACCACCTATGCCCCCACGCCGGACGATGTGCGTCTGGTGGCCTACATCGTGCCCCCGCCGGGCACCGCCGCGCCGCTTGCGGGCGACCTGCGTCAGATGCTGCGCCTGCGCCTGCCCGATTACATGGTGCCCCAGCACATCGTGCCGCTCGACGCGCTGCCCCTGCTGCCCAACGGCAAGCTCGACCGCGCCGCCTTGCCCGCGCCGCGGGCCGATGCCCCCGTCCGCAAGACCGGCTCGCCGGACTCGGAACAGCCCGCCACCCCCGAAGAGCACCAGATCGCCGCGATCTGGCGCGAACTGCTGGGCGTCGATCGGGTTCTGCTCACCGACAACTTCTTCGACCTCGGCGGGCATTCCCTGCTGGCCATGCGCGCGGTCATCGCCATCGAGCAGCGCCTGGGCTGGCGCATCGCGCCGCGCCGTCTCATCTTCGAGAGTCTGGGGCAGATCGCCCGCCCGGCCCTCGGTCGCAGCGACGCCGCCTGACCCCGCCACCGTCATGAGCTTGTGCGACGCCATCGGCCAGCCCGTGGTCGCAGCCGGGCCGCAGGCGCGCATCGCCAGCCTGGTGCCCAGCTTGACGGAAACGCTGTTCGCCCTCGGCCTGCAAACGCAGATCGTCGCCCGCACCGGCTTCTGCATCCACCCCCGCGCCGAAGTCGGTGCCGTGCCCAAGGTCGGCGGCACCAAGGATGTCCACCTCGACGCCCTGCGCGCCCTGCGGCCCAGCCACGTGCTCGTCAATGTGGACGAGAACACCCGGGACACCGTGGAGGCGCTGCGCCGCTTCGTGCCCCGGATCATCGTCACCCACCCGCAGTCGCCGCGGGACAACCTCGGGCTGTTCGATCTGCTCGGCGCCGCCTTCGCCCGCGTGCCCGGTGTGCCTGAACGTGCCGCCACGCTGCGCGAGGCGATGCAGTCCGCGCTCGACAGCCTGCCACCGCCCGACGCCGCACCGCGCCGGGTGCTCTACCTCATCTGGCGCGATCCGTGGATGACCGTCGCGCGCGACACCTACATCAGCCGCAGCCTCGCCGCCGTGGGCTGGCACACCGTGCCCGAAGTACGCGGCGGCGACGGGCTGCACCAGCCGGGCCACGCCCGCTATCCGGCGTTCGACTGGTCTGCCGACTGGCTGGCCGGGGTGGATACGGTCCTGCTGTCGAGCGAGCCCTATCGCTTCGGCACGCCCCATGCCGACGAAGTGCGCGGGCTCCTCGCGCGGCGCGGCCTGCATCCGGTGGTGCGCTGCATGCCCGGCGAATGGGCCAGCTGGTACGGCGTGCGCGCCGTGGACGGGTTGCGTCAGCTCGCCGCGCTCGCACGCGCGACCTCGGTCTAGGCACGCTATTTCTGCACCCGCGTTCAAAGCCGCGAACGCGCAAACACGCTGCGGTGCCGCTGCGCGCGGAACTGCCAGGCCAGCAGCGCGAAGCCCACCAGTGGCAGCAGCAGATCGCCGGGGCCGAACAGGCCCGGCTGCCCCATCGCCCGACCCACCAGCGCGCCGACGATCCAGACCGTCGGCGCGATCAACGCCGCCAGCCGCATGCCCACGCCGCCCCAGGCGCCGACGATGCCCACAGCGGCCACGCCCACCGCCGCCAGGCCGAGCTGAAACTGCGCCGGATCGGGCGCCTCGCGCGCCAGCAGGTGCTGCGCACTCACTACCAGAAAGCCCACGCCGACCACGCACAGCAGAAACCACCGCAGCAGCACCTGCGCCACCCGCAGATCGTGCGGCGCGCGCGGGCTGGTGAGCAGGGCCAGTCCCGCCAGCACCAGCCCGATGACGATCAGGGTGAGCGTCCGGTAGTGCAGTGCAAGGTGCCAGAACTGCGTCATGCCATCTCCTCGTCGTTGCGGTGTCTCGCACCTGGCTTCAATGCTCTGGCTCCGAAGCCGACCGGTCTTCGATGCCCACGTCGAGCGCCACCAGAAAGCGCGACACCATGTTGTACGTCGCCACCACGCCCACCAGCTCCACCACCTGCTGCGCGGGCAGCAGGGCGCGTATGGCGGCGAAATGCGCTTCGCTGACCCGTACACGACGCGTCATCTCATAGGTCAGCGCGATCACCGCCCGTTCGCGGGTGGAGAACGCCAGCCGATTCTCCACCGCGGCGGGAATGTCGTGCAACAGGGCGAGCTGTTCGGCCTCGCCGCCCGCCGCCAGGAACAGCGGCGCGTGATGCATGAATTCATAGTCGGCGCCGTTGAGTCGCGCCACCACGCAGATCGCCAGCTCGCGCAGATCGGCATCGAGTTCGAGTTCGCCGCGCACGGCGCCCAGCAGGCCGTTCCAGCCGCGCGCGAAGGCGGGGCTGTGCAGCAGCATGCGATCGAGATTGAGCAGCTCGCCGCCGCGCCGCTGGCGTATGGCCGTCACCAGATCCTCGGGCTCGGCGTGGTGTTGGGGCAGATAGGCGATTCTTGGCATGATGAGCGGGACAAAGGTCGGACGATGACCGCAATGTACGCCGGATGGGCAAGGCTCCTGGGCCTGCGGCCCGCCCTTGAAAATCATCGCGCCGTGCCGCATGTTCGTGGCTCCTGCTTTCCTGATCTTTGATCGACCGCCATGCTCGTCGTCTGCCCCCATTGCGCCACGCTCAACCGCGTCCCCGAAGAACGCCTGGGCGATTCCCCGGTCTGCGGTCAATGCGGCCAGGATCTGCTCCCGGCCTCGCCCGTCACACTCACCGACGCCAGTTTCGATCGTTTCATCGCCAAGAGCGAACTGCCCGTTCTGGTGGACTTCTGGGCCGAGTGGTGCGGGCCGTGCAAGATGATGGCGCCGCAATTCGCCCAGGCCGCCGCGCAGCTCAAGGGCCGCGCGGTGCTGGCCAAGGTGGACACCGACGCCAATCCGCAGGTCTCGGTGCGCAACCGCATCCGCAGCATTCCCACCCTCGCGCTGTTCCGGGGCGGCCAGGAGGTGAAGCGCCAGTCCGGCGTCATGCCCGCGCAGGAACTGGCGCGCTGGGTCGGCGTTTAACCCAGATTGTCCAATAGGCGGCGCGTTGCGCCTACGCGGGCGCTGGCGGGTGTTTTGGGGCGTCTTTGGCCCCGTGCTTCGCGCCCATAGCTTGGGCTATGGGCTTGTCGCCCGCAGCCCAATCCATCCCCAATCCACCGCGCCATCATCCCGCGTCCTATTGAACAATCTGGGTTCAATCGACGCGGTTCAGCGTGCGGCCTTGCCGCGCTTGGTCGCTGGTTTGGCCGCGGGCTTGGCGCGGGCGCCCGTCTTGCGCGCGCCGGTGGGGGCGCGGGGCTTGGCCGACGCCTTTCGGGCGGCGGGTTGGCGAACCGCGGGCTTGCCGCGCCCGGCGGCCGTCGCGCTCTGCGCGCGCACCGCCCCGCCCTCCTGCAGCGCCTGGTTCGCCAGTTCGGTGAACTGCTGGGTCATGGCGTTCCACCACTGCATCGGGTCGAACAAGGGCGCGGCGCCCGCGGCCGACGCTTCGTTTTGCGCGGGAGCTTCGGGCTCTGCCGCCGGTTGTTCCGCAGCAGTGGCTGGCGCGGCCTGGGGCTCAGCCACCATGCCCTTGGCGAAGGCCTGCAGATCCACGTTCATGGTCTTGAGCGCCTGGACCGTCATGCGCTGCACCTCCAGCGCCTGAATCATGTTCTGCGTCATGCGTGCGTGGGTTTCGAGCCAGCCGAGCACGGCCTTGAGATCGGTGATCTTCTGCTCCAGCTCTTCCACGTCCAGCGTCGGCGCCACCCAGTTGGCAAACTGGGAGGGCATGCCCGCGCCCTTGAGCAAGGTCTGGAAAAACTCCATGCCCGGCATGAAATCCTTGAACTCCGGTATCTGCGCCATGGTTCACTCCTCGTGGGTGTTGCGGTTCCAGAGCGCAGCATACGCGCGGCACTTCGCCGCGAAAACCCGCACCGGCGCGGCGACCGCCGCTATCCGCCCGGCAGAATAAAGGGCATGTCAGCCCGCCACCAACGCCCCAGGCTTCGAGCCAGATCGGCACGGGTCCGCCCCGGCTGGCTGACCGTTGGCCTGCTCGGTCTGGGCGTGCTGGCCCTGCATCTGGCCGCACTGGCATGGCTGGGCGCGGCGTTTTCGCCCTGGGCCAGAGGCCGGCTGCCCGAGCCGATCTACACCCAGTTGCTCAAGCCCGCGCCGGTCATTGCCCACCAGCCGCAACGAGCGGCACCGCCCCGGCCCGGCCCCGCGCCCAAGCCGCCGCGGGTGGCGGCGCCCCGTCAGGCTGCCCCCGTGCCCGCGCCG
>JAJTBQ010000174.1 GCA_021286835.1 Thiomonas sp. | reverse complement strand
GCAGCGTCGGCTGCGCCTCGCCCGGTGCGGCGGTCGCGTCCAGGATGAGCTGGCGCAGCTGATTGAGCTGGCTGCGCTGCGATGGGCTGAGGTTGGGCAGCACAGCGGGCAGCGCCGTGGCCAGGCGCAGTTCAGGCACGGCGGCGAAGTCCGCTGCGCCGAGGTCATCGAGTTCGAGGCGGTTGCCTGCACGGGCCGGCGCTGCGGACGCGGGCGTCTTGGCCGGCGCAGGTCGGCGCCGCTCCGCCTTGGCCACCGTCGGCGTGCGCTGCTCATGAGGTGCCAGATCGCGCCGAACCGGCGGGGAAGCCTGCGGGCTGGCCTGTCGCCGCGCCCGAGGCTCGGCGGCAAGGGATTCGGTCGGCTTGGAAGAAGACGCCTGCTCGGGCGCCACGCTCTGCGGCGCGCCCGAGGACGGCGAAGCCGCCACGGAGGGGGCCGCCGCACGGCCTGCCACCATCGGCAACTCGGGTGCCGGCGGATCGACCAGCAGGGTGTAGACCTGGGTGCGTTGATACTGGCAGGCCAGATGCAGCCGCACGATCAGAATGGGCTCTCGCAGCGGTTGCTGGCTGCGCAGCGACAGCGTCACGCCCTCCGGCGAGGGGTTTGAGCCGATCGTCAGCGCCCCCAGACCCTGGCCGTAGTCGCCCGACTGGGCCTGCGCCTGCACGCAGGACAGCGGCAAGGACTCCTGCGCATCCAAGCGGATGGGAATCGTCATCTGCAAGGCGCGGCCGAGTTCGGCGCGCGTCTGCGGTGCCCCGATCATCAGCGCCTGCGCCGGGGCGCTCAGCCCCACCGCCAAGCCCAGCGCGACAGCCCCTGCGCGCAGCCGCAAGGTCAAGCCTTGACGCGTCACAGGAAAAGGGTCGAATGGGCGGAGAATCGAAAGCATTGCTGCGGGAAGAGAAACCGAGTATCCCCAACGATTAGAGGGTCGGAAAGCAATGTATCACGCGGCTTTGCTGCAGATTGCTGCCAGCCATGCCTGAACCAAAAGCGTGTGAAAAAATTAACGAAGACCCGATTTTGTGTCGGAATCCCCCAACAGACCCCGGGAAGCCGCAGCCGACTCCCTATCATGCGGGCACCTCTCCTGAAGAGCACTCACCGCATGAGCGCCGAACTCCGAGCCGAACGACAAGGCGACTGCCTGGTGCTGCGCCTGCATCATCCCGAAACCCGCCACGCGCTCAGCGCCGCGCTTTGCGCCGCTGCCTTGGAGGCGCTCACCACGGCGCAGCGCGACCCCGACATCCGCGCCGTGGTGCTCACCGGCAGCGCGCCGCATTTCTGCAATGGCCTGCACGACCTCGACGCGCTCGAAGCCCTGCACGACTGCATCCTCGCGCTGCGCGACTGCGAGCCGCTGGTCGTCGGGGCGATTGAAGGCCAGGCGCGCGGCGCCGGGGCCGCGCTGGCGCTGGCTTGCGATCTGATCGTGATGGCCGACGACGCACAATTGCAACTCATCGACCCGCTGCTACCCCACCGTGATGTCGGCGGCGCCCAATGGCTCGCCGCGCGCCTGCTGCCCCGGCCCGCCTGCAACGAAGCGGCCCTGCCCGGACCGGGTCTCGGCGCCGCGCGCCTGCATCAGCTCGGCGTGGCCAACCGTCTGTGTCCACCAGGTCTGAGCGTGCAAACCGCCCTGCAGCTCATCGAAGGCATTCCCCGCGTGCCCGGCAGCCCGCGCAAGAACCTGCCGAATCCGCAAGGCCATGAAAGCGCCCTGCATGTGCATTTGAGTGCCCAACTCCTGACAACCCCGCGCGACTGACATGAAACAGCCCCCTGACTTGCTGCGCGCGTCTCCCCCCGAGGGGGGCGTCAGTTCCTTCGGAACGGCCGTGCGGAACTGACCCCATGCCGCCCCAAACGATGGACACCGCGCCCTCGCCGCGCGTCAGCACGCTCCAGACCCGCCTGCACCGCTTCCTTCACACCGTGGTGCTGCCTCAGGAAAGCGCCATCAACACGGCGCTGCGACTCGGCGCGTCCAAGCCGGAACAGACGGTCAACGCGCAGCTCGCCCTCATCCGCCAGAAGGCGCAACTGGCGGGGCTGTGGAATCTGTTTCTGCCCACCTCGCCCCGCGCCAGCCAGGGGTTGAACCACTGGGAGTACGCCCCGATGGTCGAAGCCATGGGCCACATGGCCTGGGCCACCGACCTCTTCAACAGCGCCCAGCCCGATGCCGGCAATATGCAGCTGCTCGACAGCTATGCCAGCGAGACGCTGAAAGACGCCTGGCTCGACCCGCTGCTGCGCGCCGAGACGCGCAGCGCCTGGGCTGCGGCCGAACCCGACGCGGCGCTGCACCAGCCCGACTCGCTGCAGACGCATGCCAAGCTCGAAGGCGATCACTGGCACCTGAACGGCCACAAGACCTGGGTGCAGGGCGTGCTGGACCCGCGCACCGCCAGCCTGCTGGTGCTGTGCCGCACCGATGCCGAAGCCGCCCTGCATCGGCAATTCAGCGTGCTGCTCGTGCCCATCCAGGCCGATGGCGTGCATATCGGTCGGCAGTTGCACGGCTGGGGCATGGCGCAGTCGGTGCTGGCCGAAGTCACGTTCGACGGCGTGCGCGTGCCCGCCGCCCACCTGGTCGGCCAACCGGGTCAGGGGCTGGAGATGCTGCAGGCCCGCCAGCGCATCGTCGGACTGCACGACGCCTTGTGGAGTCTGGGCGCCGCCGAACGTGCGCTCGACCTGCTGATCGCCCGGCTGCAGACCCGTCGCATCGGCGAGCAGCTCGCGGTCCATCACCCGGTCTGGCAGCAACGCATCGCCCTCACCCGCACCGGGCTGGACACCACCCGCATGCTGGCGCGGCGCAGCGCCTGGCAGATGGACCAGAACGACAGCCACCTGCCCTTGCAGGAACTCGCCATGCTGCAAAGCCTGGCGCTGCCGCTGGCGCTTGACGCGGTGCAGTGGAGCATCGTCGCACACGAAGCCGACGCGCTCGACGACAGCCTGCCCCTGGCCGGTCTGGCCGCTCAACTACGGCTGATGCAGCAACTCACCCCACCGATCGAAACCCTGCACGCCCAGATCGCCCAGGGCGAACTGCTGCGCTGAGGCGGCGCTGAATGCGGCCTTCGCGGGCCGCTGCAGCTTCGCGGCAGCCGTCGCACAATGCGGCCAGAGCCTGTCACGGTCTGCGCCCGCCTCCAGACGCGTGCGAGCCGGCATGAGAACAGGACCCGATCCACCGTTCACACCGCCGCGCAGTCGGCACACTCACCATGATCGACCTCTACTCCTGGGCCACTCCCAACGGCCACAAGATCCACATCCTGCTCGAAGAACTGGGCCTGCCCTACCGGGTGCATGGCGTGAACATCGGCCGCGGCGAGCAGTTCGCGCCCGACTTTCTCGCCATCAGTCCGAACAACAAAATCCCCGCGCTGGTCGACTCCGACGGACCGGACGGCCAACCCATCAGCGTGTTCGAGTCGGGCGCCATCCTGCTCTATCTGGCCGAGAAGACCGGCCGCTTTCTGGGCACCGGGCCGCGCGCGCGCATCGCCACGCTGGAATGGCTGATGTGGCAGATGGGCAGCATCGGTCCCATGCTCGGGCAGGCGCACCACTTCCGCCAGTACGCGCCACAGAAGATCGATTACGCCATCGACCGCTACACCAACGAGGCCCACCGGCTCTACGGCGTGCTCGACCGGCGGCTGGCATCGCAGCCTTATCTGGCGGGGCCCGACTACACCCTCGCCGACATCGCAACCTTTCCCTGGTGCCGAAGCGCCGCCAATCAGGGCATAGCCTGGTCGGAGTTCGCACACGCCAAACGCTGGTTCGACGCCATCGCTGCGCGACCCGCGGTGCAGCGCGGCGTGCAGGTGCTGGCCGACGTGCGCCCGCCCGAGATGGACGCCACCGCACGCGAGCACCTGTTCGGCAGCACCCAATACCAACGACGCTGAATCAGCCCTACCGAGGAGACCGCGATGAAGTTCGTCCGCTACGGCCGCAACGGCCAGGAACAACCCGGCCTGATCGATGCCCAAGGCCGCCTGCGCAGCCTCGGCGGCCTCGTCGACGACATCGACGCCCGCGTCTTCGGGCCCTCGGGCCGCCAGGCTCTGCGCCGCATCGACGCCGAACAGCTGCCGCTGGTGACCGGCAGGCCGCGACTGGGCGTGCCCTTCGTGGGCATCAGCAAGTTCATCGCCATCGGCCTGAACTACCGCGATCATGCCAACGAGGCGCACATGGCCATCCCCGCCTCGCCCATCGTGTTCAACAAGTGGACGACCTGCCTGAGCGGCCCCAACGATGCGGTGCTTCGCCCGCCCGGCGCCCACAAGCTCGATTGGGAGGTCGAGCTGGGCGTGGTCATCGGACGGGAGACGCGCTTCGTGCGCGAGGCCGACGCTCTCAAACACGTCGCCGGCTATTGCCTGGTCAACGACGTCTCCGAGCGCGCGTATCAGCTCGAACAGGGCAGCCAGTGGGGGCTGGGCAAAGGCTGCGACACCTTCGGCCCGGTCGGCCCCTGGCTGGTCAGCCGCGACGAGATCGCCGACCCGCAGGACATCGACCTCTGGCTCGACGTCAACGGCGAGCGCATGCAGACGGGCAACACGCGCGACATGATTTTCGGCGTGGCCTATCTGGTCGCCTATCTCAGCCGCTACATGACTTTGCTGCCCGGCGATCTCATCGCCACCGGCACGCCGCCCGGGGTGGGCATGGGCCGCAGGCCTGCGCGCTATCTCCAGCCCGGGGATGTGGTGACCCTGGGCAGTCCGCAACTCGGCACCCAGCGCCA
>JAJTBQ010000173.1 GCA_021286835.1 Thiomonas sp. | reverse complement strand
ACTGAGGGAAAGAGTGCAATGCGCCGCACAGGGATGCACGCGAACGAACGACCGTCTGGAGACGACATGACCTGGCCCACCCATACCGTGACCAATCAGGCCCCACCCTTGCAGGATTACAACCTGTTCACTGCCGATCCGGCTTTGCGTGAGGCGCTGGAACGGGCGGACGCCGCCTGGGCCGCGGAAGGCCTCGTGCGCCAGGGCGAAGAGCTCGGTACCGCGGCCAGCTTTGCGCGAGGGCATCTGGCGAACCAGTACCCGCCGCGGCTGCGCAGCTTTGACGCGCGCGGCCATCGCCTCGACGAGATCGACTTTCATCCGGCCTGGCATGCGCTGATGGCCGACATCGCCCGGAGCGGTCTGCACACGGGACCGTGGGCGCAGCCGCGGCCCGGGGCGCATGCGGCGCGCGCCGCCGGCTTCATCCTGCAGACCCAGATTGAGGCGGGGTCGATGTGCCCGACCACCATGACCTATGGCGCGATTCCGGCCCTGGCGCGTGATGCCGGGCTGATGCGCGAGGCGCTGCCCGTCCTGCTGCAGCCCGAATACGACCCGCGCGACCTGCCGCTGGCGCGCAAACGCGGGGGGCTGATCGGCATGGGCATGACCGAAAAGCAGGGTGGCTCGGACTTGCGCAGCAACACCACCCGCGCCGATTCCGACGGCGCCGGCGGCTACCGTTTGACCGGCCACAAGTGGTTTTTCTCGGCGCCGCAGTGCGACGCGCATCTGGTGCTGGCCCAGGCGCCGGGCGGATTGAGTTGCTTCTTCGTGCCGCGCTGGGCGCCCGATGGCGGCAGAAATCCGGTGCTGATCCAGCGGCTCAAGGACAAATTGGGCAACCGCTCCAACGCCTCGTCCGAAGTGGAGTTTCAGGGCGCCTGGGGTCATCTGCTCGGGGAGGAGGGACGGGGGATTCCCACCATCCTGGAAATGGGCACCTATACCCGGCTCGATTGCGTGCTGGGCACGACGGGGCTGATGCGTCAGGCGCTCAGTCAGGCGGTGCACTATGCGCGACATCGCCGGGCATTTGGCGCAGCGCTGATCGATCAGCCGATGATGCGCAATGTGCTGGCCGACATGGCGCTGGAAGTGGAGGCGGCCATGGCCCTGGCGATGCGCCTGGCCCAGGCTTTCGACGCACAGCACGACGAGGCCGAGTCGCTGCTGCGTCGGCTGCTCACGCCCGCCGCGAAATTCCGCGTCTGCAAGCGTGGGGCCGAACTTGCGGCCGAGGCCATGGAGGTCCTGGGCGGCAACGGCTATGTGGAAGACGATGTGCAGGCGCGCATCTACCGGGAGATGCCGGTGAATTCCATCTGGGAGGGTTCGGGCAACGTGATGTGTCTGGACGTGTTGCGCGCCCTGGGCAAGAACCAGCGCACCGCCCAGGCGCTGATGGCCGAGCTTGAGCCCGCGCAGGGGCGCAACGCGCCCTTCGATGCGCACCTGCATCGACTCTCCGCGGCGCTGCGCGAGGGCCAGACGCAGCCCGGTCAGGCCCGCGCGTTCGCCCATGACCTCGTTCTCGCGGTGCAGGCCGCGCTGCTGCTGCGGCACGCCCCCGAGCCGGTCGCCCAGGCGTTTTGCGCCTCGCGCCTGGGCGGCGAATGGGGCGGAGGTTTCGGCACGCTGTCGCCCACAGCCGATTTCGACACCGTGTTGGGCCGGGCGCTGGTCTTCAGTTGAGGATGCGGAATTTGATCGGCACCAAGACCCAGGACGTGATGGACTGGCCGTTGCGGGTGGCCGCGACAAAACGCCATTGCGCCACCGTCGCTTCGGCGGATTCATCCAGCCTGGGGAAGCCGGTGGACGACATGAGCCGGATCTGCAGAGGCCGTCCGTCCGGGCCGACCTGGACCTTGAGCAGGGCGGTCCCTTCTTCGCCCAACTGGCGCGACAGCTGCGGGTAGGTCGGCGGCGGGTTGTCCAGATAGTTGGCTTGATAGGACGCCGCGGTTTCCACCACGGGGGGCGCTGCGGTCGGCGCGGATGCAAGGGTCTCGGGGCGCGCGGGGGTGTGCACGGCTTCGGTTTGCGCTGGCGGCGTCGTTCTCAGCTCGGCGGGGGCAGGATTCGGCGTGGCGGGCAGGGTGACCGCTGGCCTCGCCGTCGGAGCGACGGCGGCGTGTGCCTCCACGGGCGGAGGCACCTTGGCGCGGGCGGGCTCGGTCTGATGCGCGGGCTGTCGCTGCGGCTCGGGCCGGGCGGGTGCCGTATGCGGGCGGGGCGCCGGCCGGGAGGGAGGGGGCGGCGGCTCGTGCGCCGCTTCGTGGGGCGCCTGCGCGGGTTCGATGCTGGGTGGCGGCTTCTGCAAGGTCACCCATTCCAGGCGCTGCTCCGGTCTGTCCGGCGGCGGGGTTGGCGTGAACAGCAGCCAGGCCAGCAGCAGGGCGTGTGCGAGCAGAACCCCCAGCGCAAGCGCGAGCAGAGGAAACGGGCGGGCGGAGAGCGGGGGGGCGGAAATCGTGTTCATCGCGGCAAACGGCGTGAATATAATCCGACAAATTTTGTGCGCCTGAAGCGTCTCCGCACCGCGGTGACCCCCACGGGGCGCGACGGACGGGCAATTCGGCTGCCAAGGCCCTTGCCACGGACACCGCCCCAGATCGACCGGCCAGGCCGCCGATCCATTCCAATATCCGGGCGCTCACCGGAGAATTCTCATGCTGTCCTTGCTGCCCAAAGCCGTCCTGGTCCTCGCCGACGGCTCGATTTTTCGCGGACTCTCCATAGGCGCGAGTGGGCAGACGGTCGGCGAAGTCGTGTTCAACACGGCCATCACCGGCTACCAGGAAATTCTGACCGATCCGAGCTACTGCCGCCAGATCGTCACGCTGACCTATCCGCACATCGGCAACGTCGGCACCAATAAAGCCGACGTGGAGGCCGCCAAGGTGCATGCCGCGGGGCTCATCATCAAGGACCTCCCGGCGCTGCATGCCAACTATCGCAGCGAACAGGCGCTGGATGCCTATCTGCGCGAGCAGGGTACGGTGGCCATCGCCGGGATCGACACCCGCCGCCTGACGCGGCACCTGCGCACCAACGGCGCGCAGAACGGTTGCGTCATCGGCCTGCCGGCGGGTGAAGACATCACCGATGCGCTGATCCAGACGGCGCAGGGTGCCGCCCGCGGCTTCGCCGGCCTGGCCGGCATGGACCTGGCCCGCGTGGTGTCCACCACGAAGGCCTACGAGTGGACGCAGACCGACTGGTCGCTGCAGCACGGATACGGCGAGATGGACCGCCCTCTGCGGCATGTGGTGGCTTACGACTTCGGCGTGAAATACAACATCCTTCGCCTGCTGGCTGCGCGGGGCTGCCGGGTGACGGTCGTGCCGGCGCAGACGCCCGCCGCCGAGGTGCTGGCGCTGCAGCCGAGCGGCGTGTTTCTCTCGAACGGCCCAGGCGATCCGGAACCCTGCGACTACGCCATTGCCGCGACCCAGCAGATCATCGCGGCCGGCGTGCCGACCTTCGGCATCTGCCTCGGGCATCAGATCATGGGGCTGGCGGCGGGTGCCAAGACCTTCAAGATGAAGTTCGGCCACCATGGCGCCAACCATCCGGTCAAGGATCTGGACAGCGGCCGGGTGTCGATCACCAGCCAGAACCACGGCTTCGCCGTGGACGCGGCCAGTCTGCCCGAAAGCGTGCGCACCACGCACGTCTCGCTGTTCGATGGCACGCTGCAGGGGCTGGCCTGGAAGGACAGGCCGGCCTTCTGTTTCCAGGGGCATCCGGAAGCCAGCCCCGGGCCGCATGACATCGGCTATCTGTTCGATCGGTTCGTCGGTCTGATGGATCGCGCCTGAAACGGGAGCGCTCGGATGTTCGGCGTCGTCAATCTGTGGACCTATGTGCTCGGGGTGATTTTCATCGTCCTGCTGCCCGGACCGAATTCGCTCTATGTGCTCAGCGTGGCCGCGCAGCGCGGCGTGCGCCAGGGCTATCTGGGGGCGATGGGCGTGTTTCTGGGCGACACGGTGCTGATGGTGCTGGCCGCCGCCGGCGCCGCCTCGCTGCTCGAGACCAATCTGGCCCTCTACCACCTGGTGCAGGCCGCAGGCGCGCTGTATCTGGGGTGGCTGGGCATCAATATGCTGCGCGCGGCCTGGAAGCGCTGGCGTACCCCGGATACCGGTCTGCATGTCCACGCCGCCCATCCGCACACGCTGCAGCAGCAGAGCGGCAGGCGGCTGGAGAGCCCGTTTCGCAAGGCCTTGTTCATCAGCCTGCTCAATCCCAAGGCCATCCTTTTCTTCGTTTCGTTCTTCATCCAGTTTGTCGATCCGCACTACGTCCATCCGGCGCTGTCCTTCCTGTTGCTGGGCGTGATCACGCAGTTCTTCAGCGCGCTCTATTTGTCGGTGCTGATCTTCGGCGGAGTGCGGGTTGCCGACGCGTTCCGCCGCAGACGGCGGTTGTCCGCGCTGACGATGGGTGCGACCGGCGCGGGCTTTTTCGGCTTCGGCGTGAAGCTGGCGCTGGCGGCCACGGCAAGAACGCACTGATTTTTCTCGCTGTTTTTTCTCGATTTCATCTGCATAAAGAGACTCGCCCATGCCCAAGCGCAGCGACATAAAAAGCATTCTGATCATCGGAGCCGGCCCCATCGTCATCGGCCAGGCCTGCGAGTTCGACTACTCCGGCGCCCAGGCCTGCAAGGCCCTGCGTGAAGAGGGCTACAAGGTCATCCTGGTCAACAGCAATCCGGCGACCATCATGACCGACCCGGAAACGGCCGATGTCACCTATATCGAGCCCATCACCTGGCAGGTGGTCG
>JAJTBQ010000172.1 GCA_021286835.1 Thiomonas sp. | reverse complement strand
GCCCTGCAAGGCGAGGGTGCCGCTGCGTCCGGGAATGGTGCCGAGGCCGACGGTGTGCCGGGGGAGTGCGGTCAGATCCAGGGTGTCGGCATAGCCGCGCAGGGTCGTGCAATGCAGACCGGCGGCCTTCCAGCCTTGCAGCAGACGGTCGAATACGGGGGCGAGTTGTCCGCCTTCGAGTTCCGCATGCAGGGTGTAGACGTGATCGCGTCCGTCCGTGCTCAGACGCAGGAGGTGATCGGCCACGTTGTCGGCATTGAGCCCGTCCACGCCGATCAACTCGTCGAGTGTCGGCAAGGTGGTCGGCAACTGCGGCACCTTCAGGGCCTGGCCTTGCACGACGGGAAAAAAGGGATGCGTGCCGCGTCCGTCCGACGCCAGGGTGAAGCCCAGCTCCTGCTCCAGAAGGTAGGCGGCCTCGTTCATCTGCCAGCCGGCCGCGCCGTGAACCCGCGGGGCGTGACCGAAAAGATCGCCATAGCGGTCGACGGCGAGTTGAAGCTGGTGACGGGTCCAGTCGGCACTCTTGCGCACCACGGCGTCCTGCCAAAGGATGTGATCCCAGGTATGCACCCCGGTTTCGTGGCCGGAACGCGCGGCATCGCGCATGGGCCCGGCGGCACGTCGGCCGATGTCGGGGCCGGGCAGCAAAGTGCCGTACAGCAGGGTCTTCAGGCCGTAGTGGCTGGTCACCGAGGTGCGCCGGACCTTGGCGAGAAAGCCTGGGCGAAACACGCGCTTGAGCGCGCGTCCGGTGTGGTCCGGCCCAAGGCTGAACAGAAAGGTTGCGCGGAGTTGATGTTTGTCGAGCAGGCGAAGCAGCGCGGGCACGCCTTCGAGCGTGCCCCTAAGGGTGTCGACATCGACTTTGAGCGCGAGGGTGGGCATGGATGCGGTCTGCAATGAGAGGACAAGGCAAGGGCGACATCGTAGAGGACTTGACCTGACACAGCGCAGGCGCCGGAAGCGTCTGCTCCAATGGGCTGGTCTTGAAAATGCGTTGGGGAGAAAAGGTCATGCACGCTTTGTTTTCAACCTGCGATCTGTGCGACGCGCATCGCGACGCTCTGCACAGCAACGAACTGCGCGTGCTGCCGCCGGTCTTCCGTTCCTACGGCAAGATCAGTCGCTTTCGCGGCCAGGTCGCCACCATCCAGTGTCGTGACGACAACGCCTTGCTGCGGGCGACCCTGGAATCGGCGGGCATGGCCCGCGTGCTGGTGGTGGATGGAGCGGCCTCGATGAAGCGGGCGCTTCTTGGGGGCAATCTGGCAGCCCTGGCCAATCAGAATGGCTGGGCGGGCGTGGTGATCAACGGCTGCGTCCGTGACGTCAACGAAATCCAGCAGGTTCCGGTGGGTGTCCTGGCGCTGGCCGCGATGCCTGCGCCGCCCGACAAGCAGGGGCATGGCATGGCGGACGCCGTGGTGAACATTCAGGATGTGATCGTGCGCCCTGGCGAGTGGCTGTACGCGGACGAAGACGGCGTCATCGTCAGCCGAGAACAGCTCGGTCTGGCGCTTTGAGGCCTGGCTGAGCGCCGCTCAGGTCAGGATGCGGCGGCGGGCCAGGGGCGGATTGGTGTCGAGGTAGGCGCGCAGGCCTTCGAAAATGGCGCGGGCGATCTGCTTGCGGTAGGCCGGGGTCTGCAGCCGCGCCTCTTCTTCCGGGTTGCTGATGAAGGCGGTTTCGACCAGCATGGAAGGAATGCTGGGCGACTTCAGCACGGCGAATCCGGCCTGCTGCACCTGCTTGGAATGCAGGTGCACCAGTTCGCCCATTTTGCCGAGGGTGGGGCGGGCCATTTTCAGGCTGGCGTTGATCTTCGCCGTGGTGGACATGTCGAGCAGCACCTTCGCGACCTGATAGCTGCGCGAATTGATGTCGATGCCGCCGATCGCGTCCGCTGCGTTCTCGCGCTGCGCCATCAGCCGGGCCTCCACGCTGGTGGCGCCGCCTTCGGACAGGCAGTACACCGAGGCGCCGCGGGCATCCGGCGTGAACCAGCCGTCGGCATGGATGGAGGTGAACAGGTCGGCGTTGGCCGATTGCGCCTTCTCCACCCGCGTCCAGAGCGGCACGAAAAAATCGCTGTCCCGCGTCATCATGACTCGCATGTGGGGCGTGTTTTGCGCCAGATCGCGCAAATGGCGGGCGATGAGCAGCACCACATCTTTTTCATGGACGCCGCTGGGCCCCGTGGCCCCCGGATCTTCCCCGCCATGGCCGGGGTCGATGGCCAACAGGACGGTACGGAAGTTGCGGCGGTCACGGCGCACGGGATCGGGGCGCGAAGAAGGGCTGTCGGCCAGATTGTCGGATGGGGTGGCCGCCTGCTGGCGGGGCGGGGCGCTGCGGGGCCCGTTCTGGGCGAACTGCTGGGGCTGGGCGGCCTGCTGGTCATCGAGTTCACTGCGGTGCTGGCGAATCCAGTCGCCCAGTGAATCGTGCTGCCCGGTCTGGGCCTGGGCGAGCGTTTGCGGCGGGGCGCCGCTGGCGCCGAGCTGGCGCTCGCGGTCGAGCGTCTCCTGCTGCTGCATGAACGCCATCAGCCGATCGCCCGCATGGGCGGGGTAGAGATCGAAAACCAGCCGGTTCTGATAGGCCGCCACCGGCAACAGGCTGAAGACCTGCGGTTTGACGGCCTGCTTCAGGTCGATGACCAGACGGACCACATCGGGCTTGAACTGGCCGACGCGCACATCCTTGATGAAGGGATCGTCCGACTTGACCTTGCCCGCGAGATCGCGCAACTGGTTGTCGAGCTGCAGTCCCTGGATGTCCACCACGAGCCGGGGCGGATCACTCAAGACCTGATGCGTGGCGCTCAAGGCGCCGTCGGACTCCAGCGTCAACCGGGTGTATTCCGGCGCGGGCCAGACGCGGATGGACATCAGCGTCGCGCCGCGCGCGATCATGGGAGCCGTCAACAGCAGCACGAGGCTGGACGACTGCACGAGAAAACGCCGGCGCGGTGGGGTCAACATATTCAAGCTCCTGCTCCAAAACCGGGGTTGCAGGAGCCAACCCACGGCGTCAACCGGACTTCAAACCCTCCGGCAGGGTGCGAACCAGTCGCTGTCCCAGTTCAGTCCTGGCGTGCAAGGTACAGCGGCGCTGCTCACCTGCGGGCTCGAGGTGCACGCTCAAGTCAGCGAGGGGCAAGAGTCCCTGTGCGCGCTGCGGCCACTCGACCAGACTGACCCCCGGCCCGCCCACGACATCGCGCAGTCCGGAATCGTCCCACTCATGCGGGTCTGAAAAACGATAAAGATCAATGTGATAGGCGGGGGTCTGAAGAGTTCCCTTGAATTGTAGGTCGGGAATGTCAAGGCTGTACTCCTCCAACAGGCTGAAACTGGGACTTTTGATGCGTCCTTGCACGCCCAGTGCGCGGAGAAAAGCGCGCGCAAAGGTGGTTTTCCCTGCACCGAGGTCGCCGTCGAGGGTGATCAGAAGGCGCTGCGCCGGGTGTTGCGTCCACGCCAAAGCCAGCGCGCTTGCAAGCGTTTCGGTGTCGTGTTCGTCGGCGAGCTGCAGCTTGAGGGCGACAGGGGACATGATGGATTTCTAGAATGAGGCGGATGGAGCAACTCAGCACATCGCCCAAGGATCTGCACGCGTTGGCGCAGGACATCAAACAGCAGGGACGTGCGCTGGGATTCTCGCAAATCGGCATCACCGGCGTGGACCTGCGCGAAGCCGAGGCGCCGTTGCTGGACTGGCTGGCGGCAGGCCATCACGGCGGCATGGACTACATGCGGCGGCACGGACTCATGCGCGCCCGCCCCGCCGAACTAGTGCCGGGCACGCTGCGGGTCATCACCGCACGCATGGATTACCTGCCGCGCAACGCCCCCGGCAACTGGCGCGAGGTGGAATGGCAGCGGCTGGCGCAGCCCGAAGCGGCCACCGTGTCGCTCTACGCCCGGGGCCGGGACTATCACAAGGTGCTGCGGCGAAAACTCAAGCAGCTGGCCGATCACATCGCGGCCCAGGTCGATCCGGGCGTGGTGCGCGTGTTCACCGACTCGGCGCCCGTGCTGGAAGTGGAACTTGCCACACGCGCCGGACTGGGCTGGCGCGGTAAGCACACCCTGCTGTTGCAGCGCGACAGCGGCTCGATGTTCTTCCTGGGCGAAATCTTCGTCGGTCTGCCTCTGCCCGTCGATGCGCCCACGAGCGCGCACTGCGGCAGCTGTCGCAAATGCATCGACATCTGCCCCACCCGCGCCATCATCGGCCCGGAACAGCTCGACGCTCGGCGCTGCATCTCTTATCTGACGATCGAGCATGACGGGGCAATCCCCATCGAGCTGCGTCCGCTGATCGGCAATCGCATCTACGGATGCGACGACTGCCAGCTGATCTGCCCCTGGAACCGCCATGCCCAGCGCAGTCCATTGCCCGACTTCGAGGTGCGGCATGGTCTCGATCAGGCCGTGCTGCTCGACCTTTGGGCATGGACCGAGGCCGAATTCGCGACACGCACCGAAGGCAGCGCCATACACCGCATCGGCTACACCCGCTGGCGGCGCAATCTGGCGGTCGCCCTGGGCAACGGCCTGCGCGAACATCGCGATGTCGCTTGGCGCCAGGCCGCCGTTCAGGCCCTAGAGGACGCGCGTGCCCATGCAGATCCCCTGCTGCAGGACCATCTCGACTGGGCCCTGGCCCAGGCCGGCACCCAGCACCTCGGCACGAGTCGGTAGAATGCCCTGTTTCGTCGGGGCGTAGCGCAGTCTGGTAGCGCATCTGCTTTGGGAGCAGAGGGTCGGAGGTTCGAATCCTCTCGCCCCGACCAAT